>JBDTOH010000029.1:0-21023 GCA_039933355.1 Gemmatimonadota bacterium
CCAAGTCACCGCCCGCAACGCCGTGCCGGTGCGTTATGCGCACACGACGAGGTTCGACGATTTCTACCGCCGCCGTCTGTGGGGGCGCGGCACCTTCTTCACGCGTGACGATATCGAAGCAAAGCAGCCGATGGAGACGATTGATCTCCTTCGAGGCGTTCCGGGCGTGCGGGTGGCGACGCTCGCGGCCGGCGTCGCGGACCAGGCATCGATGGCATTCGCGCGCTGCAGCGGCCCGGATTCGAAGGTCTCCGTTTGGCTCGACGGCAACAAGATGAATCTCTACGCGAATGCGAAGGGCTCGCGCGGCGGCGGCGGGAGCGGGAGCAGCGGAAGGGCGGGCGGCGGCCAGGAGCAGAACTCAAAATCGTATTCCCGGGAGATGGAGGACGATGTCCGGATCGGGCCAATTCAGGCGTTGATGGAGATCAGTCCGTTAGACATCGAGGCCATGGAGATCTATCGGGGCGTCTCGAGCATTCCGGGTGAGTTCCTGGACGACTCCTGCGCCGTCATCGTCATGTGGTCACGGCACCGCTAGCGACGGTCCGGCTCGAGTCCTAACCGGGAGCCATTAAACACGAAGGGGGCCGCTAGCGGCCCCCTTTTTTCGATCCAATCCCTCAACCCAACTGTCTACTGCGATAACCGCTTCGGCTCTCCGGATGTCGTCGGAGGTGTCTGGCCCGAAGCGTCGAGCTGGCGGGGCGGCAGCGCCTGGTTCTCGTTGCTCGGCCCCATGACCGCATCGCCCGCGTCGGTGAAGCTTCGCTTGAACTCGCGAATACCCTTTCCTAACGACTGGCCGATCTCCGGCAGCCGCTTCGCTCCAAAAACGAGCAGAAGGACCACGAGAATCAGCATGATCTCGCCGAACCCAAGGTTTCCGAACATGGCGACTGCTCCGGCTAGAAGAGTGATCTGGCGATCACGTATGCAAGGGCCACGCCGATCAGACTCATGGGCGACAATTCGAGCTGGATCGGGCCCAGCGTGAAGTGTAGCACCAGCAGGTTGATTGGTATAGGGCCGAGCCCGGGCGACACGGTGTAGGTAAAAACGTCCTTCGTTGGACTGTCTGGCAGGACATGTTTGAGGAAGGCGTTGAGGAACCCGCCGACCAGAAACCCGGTCAGCAGGATCAGGGCGTAGAATCGAGGCCGGCGCGGTCCGGTAGCCATCAGCTGCGACGCTCCAAGACAAAGGCTACGCAGGCGCTCAGCCGGTCGCGGGCTGGGCTTGGGGCGAGCGTCGTGAGCGCCGTCTCGGCGGCCTCACCGAACCGCTGCGCGCGCCCGTGGGCGTATTCGACCCCACCCACCGCGCGTACGTGCGCGATCACCTCGCTGACCTGCTCCGTAGTTGGATCCGGGGATGCCATGAGCGCGTTGACGTTCTTCCTCTGCCCGGGCGAAAGCCGCGGCAGCGCAAAGATGAGCGGAAGGGTGACTTTGTGCTCCTTGAGATCGTGGCCGGACGGCTTCCCCGTCACCGCCTCGACCTCGGTGTAGTCGAGCAGATCGTCGATGATTTGGAACGCCATGCCAAGCGAGTTGCCGAAGCGGGCCATGGCTTGACGCTGCTCGGGGGACGCCTGGAGCGCGCCGACCTCGCACGCGGCCGAGATGAGCGAGGCGGTCTTGGCCCGGATCAGCAGATCGTAGTGCTCCTCATCGAACGTCAACGGGTCGTGAGCGAGGAGCTGGCGCATCTCGCCGATCGTCATCTCGTTGGTGACGCGCCCGAGCACCTGCAGCGGAATGAGGTCGCCCAGCCGAACCAGTTCGATGACCGCACGGGAGTAGAGATAGTCTCCCATGATCACCGACACCTGGTGGCTGAACAACGAATTGATCGTCGGCATCCCGCGCCGGAGCACGGAGTGATCGACCGAATCGTCGTGGACGAGCGTCGCGAGGTGGATCAGCTCCACCACCGCCGCGAGGTTGACCGCCCGGGTCTCTCGTCTCCCGATCGCTTCGTCCACGAGGAACAGCAGCGTCGGCCGGAACATCTTGCCCTGCATCTGGAGCAGATGCGAGTTGACCTTGGCGATCAACCCGAAATCGGCGTCGATCAGCTTGCGGACGGTCTCGTGAACGGCGGCGAGCCGCTCTCCGAGCCCCGCCTGGAGATCGTTCAGCGTCACGCCCGCAGTCTCGGAGATCATCCGGTTGCCTCGGAGCCGAGGTGATGGACCCGGTCGCCGATGTCGAGGAACCGGATGTCCACGGCCAGCGCCCGCTCGTAGAAGCCTAACGCCTCCGGCCGGCGGAGCTGCGCTTCGAGCGCGCGGGCCAGCCAATAGATCAGGCCGATCTTCTCGTCGTCGGCGCCGGGCAGGTTCTCCACGGCCCGCCGGAGCACGGCCTCGGCGATCGCGAAACGGCCCTTTTCGAAGAACGCGATCCCGAGCTGTTCGGAGGTCTTGAGGCGCCCGTCCGGCGAACGGAGCGCCTTCTGGAACTGGGCGATCGCCTCGTCGAGGAGGCCCATCTCCTTGAACGCGACGCCGAGGTCATAGTGCGCGTCGTAGTCCTCGGCGTCGATGTTCTCCTCGATCCCCCGCTTGAACTGCTCGAGCGCCTCGTGAAAGGCTTCGTCTTCGTCCTCGATCGGCCGGCCCTCGCCGACCCGCATTCGCGTGTCGCGGGTTTGCGGCTCGTCGAGAATCAAGGCGCCGAGATCGATGAAGTTGTTCGGGGCGGCGACCGGCGGTGGCGGTGGGGATGGCGCCGGCGGCGGCCGCCGAGCGGGCGACGACTCCGGCGGAATGATCGCGGCGAGCGCGGCTCGGGCTTTCGGGTTATCCGGATCGTGATCCAACACGCGCCGGTAGACGGTGATCGCGTGCTCGAGGCCGCCTCCGCGAAGCAGCGCGTCCGCCAGTCCCAAGTACGATCGGATCAACTCCGGCCGCTGGCCTGATCGGTAGGCGACTTCCACCCGTTTCTGGTAACGGAAGACCGCCTCCGGCTCGATCTGGATCAACTCGTCGGCGACCTCGAGACCCTCGTCGAAGCGGGATTCCGCGGCGAAGCGCTCGAGTGCCGTTTCGAGAGTCCGCACGCCTTCGGCGCGATCCCCGATTTCGACGAGCAGCCTGCCGCGGTCGCGAAGGATACGGGTGGCGTCCTCCTCCACGACGACCGTGGCCGGTCCGGCCGGCTCCACATCCTCGACTTCGAGGAACACCAGGTCGGACGCGGCCGGATCACCACCCGGCTCGCCGTCGAGCGCGACCGGCTCCAGGGTCTCGAACGGCGCGTCGGAATCGACGGCGGCGCCCACCAGCTCGATCGGGTCAAGCTCCAGGCCGACGGCATCGTCGGGAAGGTCGAGCTCAGGCACGACGTCGAGCTCGATCGCATCGACTTCCGCCGACTCCGATCCGTCGCCGAGCTCGCCAAACGGTCCCGAGTTGATGATGAAATCTCGAACGTTCTCACCGGCGGGCAGCTCGGCCGGGGAGACCTCGAGGCTCTCGAACCCCTCGATCGGGGGCGGCAGCTCGAAGATGCCGAGTGCCTCCGGAGTAGGCTCCAGGATTATCCGGGGAATTACGTCCTCGGATCCGTCTGCAATCGAAGCACCGCGCCCCCCCGACGTCCCCGTATCGATGAAGATCAGATCGGTCGGCACGCTCCTGACTTCGTCGTCCCGGTAGTCTTCCGCTTCGATGCTCTGGAGCCGCTCACGGGTCCGCCGGGCACCGGTCGCATCGCCCCGCGCTTCGAGCTCCGTCGCCAGCTTGCCTAACTGTTCGCGCGCCTCTTCCATCCGGGAGCTGGCGCGGAGCAGCTCGACCAGCATCAGCCGGATGTCCGGGTTCGCCGAGAACTGGTCGGCGAAGAGCTTGACGGCCTGGAGCGCCTCTTCACGATGCTGCAGTGCGTCCATCCGCTCGATGTACTCGAGGAGATTCTTCTTGGCTTCCCCGACGAAATTCTTGCGGGCGTTGAGCTGGGCGAGTCGGAGATACGTGGGGGTTCTGCCGGGATTGACCCGGAGAATTTTCCCGCAGAGCGCGATGGCGTTGTTGAAGAACCCTTGCTCGGTGTAGAGATCGGCGGCTTGCTCGTAAGCCCGGATCGCGGAGCTCGCGTCGTTGTCCTTCATCTCGAGGTCGCCGACCCGATTGTAGAGCGACGGGTCGGGGACTCCTTCTCCCGCTTCCTCGAAGTCTTTCAGCGCCCTTTTGTAGACGTCAATGGCCTGACGCCACTGTCCGCCCTGCTCGAACTTTCGCGCCGATTCCTTAAGCTTGTCGAGGTTCATGCAGGTTGGAAACCCGAAGGACCGAGAGACTAAACCGATTGAGACATCGTAAGATAGGACCCCTGAAAAAGGCGAGCAAGGCACGCCTCAAGGAGCGACCTGCGGGGTCAAATGGCCCTGAGCTAAGAGCGCGGCAAGCCGCTCCAGGTCCGGCCCAGGCGGCCGATCCTCCTCGAGTGGAGGAATCGCGCCTGGCCCTCGAATCTGCCGGTGAAGCGCTTCGATGGCGGGGCCTGATTTGAGCGGCCGAAGGAGGTCCAGCCCCTGAGCCGCGCAGAGGAACTCGGCCGCGACCACTCGCTGCGCGTTCGCGAGGACGCGGCAGGCCTTGGAGGCAGCCGCCATCCCCATCGGGACGAAATCCTCCTGGTTCGCATCGGTCGGGATCGAGCCGATGCTGGCCGGATACGCCAACGTCCGCGACTCGGCCACGAGCGCAGCGGCGGTGATCTGCACCATCATGTAGCCCGAAGAGAGCCCGGGATCCCGGGTGAGGAACGCGGGCAGGCCCTGTGATAGATCCGGGTTGACGAGCCGCTCGATCCGCCGCTCCGCGATGGCCTGCAGGGTAGTGAGCCCGATCGCGAGCAGGTCGAGCGCCTGCGCCACCGGCTGACCATGGAAGTTGCCGCCGGAGAGGACGTCGCCTTCGGGGAACACCAGCGGGTTGTCGGTGGACGCGTTGAGCTCCACCGACGCGACTCGCTCGGCGTAGTCGATCGCGTCCCGGACCGCGCCTAACACTTGAGGGGCGCACCGCAGGCTGTACGCGTCCTGCACCCGCGGATCGTTTTCCCGGTGCGACTCGCGGATCTCGCTGCCGACCAGAAGCGCGCGCATGAGGGCCGCCGCTTCGGTCTGACCCGGGTGCGGCCGGGCCGCATGGATTCTCGGGTCGAGCGGTGTCGGTGTCCCGCGGAGCGCATCGAGCGTCATGGCGGTCGCCGCCACACTGGATCGCCAGAGCACATCCGCGTCCCAGACCAAGAGCGAGAGCAGCGCGGTCTGGGCCTGGGTGCCGTTGATGAACGCGAGGCCTTCCTTGGGAGCGAATCGGTAGGCCGCAAGCCCGGCCCGGCCGAGCGCTTCACCCGCCGGTTCGGCGCCGCCGCCCGCGTCGAGGACCTGGCCCTCTCCCATGAGCACGAGCGCGATGTGGCTGAGCGGCGCGAGGTCACCGCTCGCCCCCACACTGCCCTGCTCCGGTACGAACGGGAGAATCCCTGCGTTCGCCAGCGCGACGAGCGCTTGGGCCAGCTCCGCCCGAACTCCGCTCGTGGGGCGCACGAGCACATTGGCGCGCAGCAGCATCATCCCGCGGACGACGTCGCGCGGAAGCGGCCCGCCCACGCCGGCGGCATGACTGCGAATCAAGTTGACCTGGAGCTGCTCGAGCGCGGTCGGCGCGATTCGGACGTTGGCCAGCTTGCCGAAGCCGGTGTTGATCCCGTACATCGTCTTGCCGTGCGCGACGGCCGCATCGACGATCTTGCGGCTGGCGCGAAGCCGGTCGAGCGCAGCGGCATCGATCGCGATCTGGAGCGACGGATCCCGGCCGAACCGCACCACGTCGGCGATCGTGAGCGATTCGCCGTCGATGGTGAGAGCGTCGTGAGAGGAAGCCATCCAGAAAGGTGCCGGTAGCAAGCAGCGCGGGGCAAGTAGCTCCGCTCGATCCCGCGCCTTAGCGTCCTCGGCTCAGCTCTGGATTCCCCGGATCCGTCTGGAACGACCAGTCGAAGATGACCAGGTCGCGTCCAACGTGGGTGACCCGGAGCCCACCGTAACGGGGGAACGTGTCGCCACCATCCATCTGGAAGACGTAGCCCCAGCCGGGCAACGCCTCCATTCGGGTGCGGGCGTAGCCGCCGAGCGGAGCGAAGTCGATGTCCGTCAGATCACCGATCGCATGGGTGCCGTAGACCTGAGCCGTCGTTCCCGCCCGGACCGGCGTGAGAAACATCGCGCCGGATGCGTCACGCTCGACCGAGAAATCGATATCCGGGGCGCTGCCCGACCCGATCCTGCCTAACTCTCCGGTCTGGGCCTTGAGATCGCCGTTCAAATCCCGCCAGAACCGAAAGCCCGACGTCGCATCGGCGACCGGGCGAGCCGTGAGCGCCACGTTCCGAGAGTCCGGGCGGGGCGTGTCCCCGACGCTCGGAGACCAGACGCTCTCGAACCCTTCGACCGAGATCGCCGAGACATCGAAGCACTGCGGAACCCCGTTGACCAGCGCGCCGACTTGGAATTCAGGGGCGACAGTCGTCCCTTCCAGGCTCCACGAGGTGCCGCAGGTGTTGGCGTCGATATCGTAGGCGGTGCTGTAGACCCGGTAGACGCGAAAGGCCGCCGGATTCGACAAGGCCGCGTCGTCGGCCCAGAACAGCGCGATCGCCCCATTGAGCGATACGCTTTGGAGCGACGCAGGCTTGGGAAGCGCGAGCCGCTCGTCAACTGTCACCACGTTGCTGCCATCGCTCTCGAGACCGTTCAAGTCGGTCGCGGTCACATAGTACTGGAGCGCCGGCCGCCCCTCATCGTGGAAGCTATTGGACGTGGTCGTCGCCCGAAACGAGAACGAGCCTGACGCGGTTTCGCTCGAGTAGACATTCCACCCGGAGGCATCGGAGCCCGCCGTCCAGTGGAGCGTGATCCCGGCGGGCTCGCCGGGAGTGCCGCTGGGCTCGACTTCGTACGTGAGGTTTTGAGGAGGGTTGAGGCCGCCGATGCCGATCGAGTCATGATACTGACACGCACCGAGGAGGAACACCAAACCGAGTGCCACGGTGCTGAAGCGCGAGGGTCGCATACTGTCTCCGCCGAGGGGAATGCGATCCCTATGGCATAGCGCGTGCCACCGCTCTGGCCCGGGCCTAACTCTTGGTTAGACCTGCTGTTGCGAAATCGGAGGGCCGCGGAGGTCGCCGGGAACCGTCCTCTGGAAAGGACAGTTCACCAACGCCGGGACACTGCCTCGACTCCCGGTTCCAGGCCCAGCCGGACCACGCCTATGGCTGAATGGTCGACTGGCGGTAGTCGAACTTGAGCTCCGGAAGGTCGATCAGCGTGATCAGGAACGAAAAGGAGAAATTGGAGTTCGGCGACTTGTAGAAGCTGAAGGTCGCCCGCCAATCGTGGAGATCACGGGTCAGGTTGAGCGCCTGCTGCTCGAACTGGCTGGCCGTGAAGTTGTACTGCGTGCTCCAGTTCAGGTTCCAGAACTGAGTCGGGGAAAACGACATGTTCAGGTTGGCGCTGCTGGTGTTCTTCTGCCGCGGGATGGCGGGGTCCCGGGGGGGCCTGAACCGGCTGGCCGTGAGGTTGATCGACGCATTAAAGCCCTTGCTACCCCGCTGAAACTGCTGGTTCGAGGCGAACGCCGGACTTTGGGGAACGCTCCCGAACTGAGGTTGGGTCCCAAACGGAGACGGCGCGGCCCCAGGAATCGGCAACTGCGCCCGGCTGCGGTCCTTCGGATCCTCCTTCGCAACGAGCCCGAGAAGGGCGGCCAGCGATCGGAACGTGCCGCTCGTCAACGAGAAGCCCGCGTTGTAGGACTGCAGAAAGGGCCGGAACCGCGCACTGTCCGTTCCAACGGGCCCATCCCAAAGATCGTGCGCGATCGAAAATTGCAGGCCTGGGACGAGATCGCTCTGGAACGAGTTGCTCAGAATCGATGTGGTCCAGCCGGTGCGACCGGGCTGCTTTGCCTGCTCGAAGTCATACGAGATCGCTCCCGTGCTGATGCTCAGCAGCCGGAACTTCCGCTGCTGCGCGGTGGCGGCGGTGTCGCCCGGAGCGCGCTTGTGCTTGGCCTCGAAGTTCTGGTTGAGGGTCACGCTGGCAGTCTGGCTGGCAAGGCTTCGAAGCAAGAGCTGCTGGCCGGGACCCGTCACCGCCCGGACGTACTCCTCGGGAATGTTCCAGGCCGGCGCGTAGTTGAAGCTGAACGACGGTTGAATCGAGTGCCTGATCTTCTCGATTGGGCCGAATCCCGGGAGAAAGCCGAAAAACGTGGGCGCAGCCGACAGCCCGAACGACGGGCGCTTGCCCTGGGTGACGAACCGGCCATTGGTCCGAGCATTTCGAATCGCGAAAGCACCCCCGCCCGAGTTCTGGATGTTGAGCGAGGGCTGAACTTTCCAGCTCGTCCGAAGCAACAGGGGCAGATTGAAACCGACGTTCCAATCGAAGTCGCTCCCGAACCCGCCCGAGCGGACCTGCGTCACGAATACCGAATCGTTCGGGTCGGCGGTCGACAGGTTCGGCACCTTCACGACGACCTGGTGGCGCCCGGTGGAGTCGGTGTCGTGCAGCACCGAGTTGAGCTGCAGGTTGAAGCTCCCGATCCGAATCGGCGTGTCGAATTGGACCGACGTGTTGTTCGCGTTGGTCCGGGGGCGCACCGAGTCGCCCAGGATGCCCCCCAGCACCGCGAAGGGCGCAGCGATCTGGTTCAGGTTCGAGTTGCGCGAGTAGCTGAAGTTGGGGGACCAAGTGACCGACCTGCCGATGTCGATCGGCTTGGGCGAGATCGCCAGCGTCAGCGCCTGCACCACGCTATTGTCGTTGACATTCTGCGCCCGGCTTCCGCCGGCTTGCAGATTGCCCCATACGAACTGCTTCGAGAAGTTGCCGGAGCTCCGAATCTGCTGGGTGACCGCTCGGGGATCGATCGAGTTCCGCTTCTGAATCGTCGCGTTGCTGCTGTAGTTGAAGTCGACGTTGAGCTTGGTCGTCACGTTGAAGGACTGGAGGTGGCGCCACACGATGTGGTTCTCGAGGCCGCCGCCCGCGTCGAGCTGAGTATTCCTCGAATAGCTGATCTCTCCCGTCACGAACTTGTTGATCCACTTGTAGTGCAGATCGCCGCCGAGCTTGAGGTATCGGCCCGAGTACCAGTCCATCCGCGCCATCAAATCCAAGTAATCGTTCGGCGCCCAGTAGTACCCGATGTTCTGGACCGTTCTCTTGTACCCGCGCGACGGGCGCACGAGGTCGTTAAATCCAAATTCGGGGATTAAGATCCCCGACCTCCTTCCCTGCTTCGTATCCTGGAAAAGGAATGGGATCCATGCCACCGGCACGTCGCGGATATAGAGCACTGCGGGCCGCGCGACCATCGTCGACTTGCCCACCCACTTGAGCTCTTTCGCCGAGAAGTGGTAGTGCGACATCGGCAGGTCGCAGCTCGTGATCTCCTTCGCCGTCGCATATAGGCGGGTCGAGCTCGAGTCGACGGCGAGGTTGCCCCGAATGAACCAATTGGCGCCTTGCTGCGGAAAGCTCGTCAAGCCGTCGACTACCACGCCGCGGTTCTGGCAGGTGTTGTAGTTGACGTTCTCCCCTACGACCACTGTGCCGCCCTGGAACAGCTTGGGGTCGTGGTGCGCCTCGAACCTGCAATCGCCCTCCCGATAGACGATTTCGCCGGCCTCTAACGTCGAGCCGGCGCGTTCGGTCATCGCATGGCCCTCCAGGGTGACTTTTCGGTCCAAGTTGAGGACAGTCGCGGAGTCGGCCCGGTACCTGGTGACCTCGTACCCGTCGAGGTCGAGCAGCTGCTGCACGACGGAGTCGGGCTGAGCGAAGCTCTGCGCCGGCGCCGTCGGCAAGCCTAACCGTCGCGCGCTCGCCGAGTCGATCGGGCGGGCGAGCTTGCGGGTCGTGTCCTGTAGCCCGCCGCGTAACGGGCTCGGAGGGCGCGGCGGCGTCGGTTGTTGCGCGCGTACGGTTCCCGCGACGAGGAGGAGCAAGAGGCCGCTAGCGGCCGCACCCGCGCTGTTCTTGAGGCGGCGGCGTTGAATCACATAGGAGCCGAGCACGCCGACTTCGTACAGGATGATGAGCGGCGCCGTCATCATCAACTGCGAGAAGATCTCGGTCCCCGGCGAGAGGAACGCCCCCGCGACGAAGGCGAGCACGATCGCGTAGCGGCGGAACCGGTTGAGCATCGCCGTCGTCACGATCCCGAGCGCCGCCAGCAGAATGATCAAGAGCGGCAGCTCGGCGGAGAGCCCCATCGCCAGCACCACCTGGAGCACAAAGCTGAAGTAGCGCTCGAACGTGATCAGCATCGTGAACGAGCCGGACTGGAAGCTCATCAACACGCCCAGGGCCCGAGGCACAAGCCAGATGAACGCGCTAATGCCGCCGGCCAAGAAGAGCACCAGCCCGACAAAGAGCGACGGAACCAGGACCTTCTTTTCGCGATCGTAGAGCGCAGGGGCTAGAAACGCCCACAACTGCCACAGGATGAACGGCGACGCGAGCACAATCCCTACGACCAGGCCCATCTGGAGCCAGATCATCACGGCATCGGTGGGGCCATGGACGACGAGCTTGGTTCCGGCGGGCAGATAGGGGAGGATCGGCGCTTCGAGGAGCTGGACCACTTTGAAGCGGTCGACCACGAACAATCCGAGGGCGACGCACACAATCAGCGCGACGATCGCTTTGATCAATCGGCTGCGAAGTTCCTCGAGGTGATCGAGAAACGGCATCTCACCTGCAGAACGCGCCATCGAACGCCTGAGCGGCTACGGCTTGAGCTGGGCCAGTCGGTCCCGGGCGAGGTCGGCCTCGTCCGAACGCGGATACAACTGGATCACGCGTTGATAGGCAGCTCGTGCGGCCGACGTATCGTTCCTTTTTTCAGCGATCTTGCCGATCCGGTAGACCGCCGTCGGAGCCCGAGGCGACTGCGGAAACCGCGACACCGTTTCGTTGTATCGAGCCGCGGCCGAATCGGGGCTGACGGTCTCGAACGTCTCTCCGATGTAGAAGATCGCATCCGGCACCAACGGGTGACCGGGATAGGTCTGAAGAAAATCCTGGAACCCCCGCCGAGCGGTCAAGAGGCTGCCCCGCCGCACCTGCTGCAGGGCGCTTTGATACATCTGGTCGGCAGAGGCCGCCGCCGGCGCACCCGGCTGAGTCGTGTCAGGGCGAGCCGGCGCGACCGTGGTCCCGAGGACCTCTTGCTGCTCCGCCCGTTGATCGAGCTGAGCTTTGAGCTCCGAGAGCCGCTGCTGACTCTGCCCGGTGAGCGCCTGTACCTGGAGCAACTGGCGCTGGACCTCGGTAAAATCGGCCGCGAACTTGGCTTGCACGAGTCGGAGCGATTGCTGATTCGCGGCGAGGGAATCCATGATGCGCTGCTGAAGCGTGATGATCCGGGTCAGCTCCGCGCCCCGAGTGGAGTCCCTCCGGCTCGACTCGGTTCGCAGGACCTCGAGCTGCGTCTCCACCTTGCGCACTTGCCCCGGCGTGGCGCACGCCCCGCTCAACACCACCAACGCGAGCCGCGGGGAAGAGCGTCTCACCTGGGTGCCGCCAACTTGTCTCCGCCGGCGGTCACCTTGAACGCCGCGCGGCGGTTTTTCGCGAAGGCATCTTCAGTCTCCGCCGGGTCGAGCGGTCGCTCTTCGCCGTACGAAATTACCTGGAGCCGGCCGCTGTCGATGCCCTTCGATTCGAGATACCGCTTGGTCGCGCTGGCCCGCTTGTTCCCGAGGACGAGATTGTATTCGTCCGAGCCGCGCTCGTCGGCGTGTCCTTCGATCGTGAGCTTCACCGCCGGGTTCGCGGCGAGAATCGCCGCCTTCCGGTCGAGGATGGCCTGATCCGCGGGCCGAACCGCATCCTGGTCGTATTCGAAATGGATGAGCATCTCGAGATCCGCGAGCAATGCCGTCCGTTCTGCGTCGGACGCTCCCGGATCGGTTCGGTTGCCCGGATTGCTCGGCGGGGGTGGAGTTGGGCTCGGAGCCGGCGGCTGACTCGTGGGGGTGTCGTTTGGGTTGACGCCGACCTCCGGCTTTTTTTTGCCGCAGGCGGTGATGAGGAGCGACGAGGCAGCCAGCAGGGCGAAGAAGGGTCTCTGGGTCACCGGAATCCTCCAGCGGTACGAGTTCAGGGTCATCGTCCACGTACCAGCGGACGCGACCACGATGGAAGGCGCGCGGCACCTGGAGTCGGGATCATCCGGATCGTTCCGGTTTCCGTGTCCAGCACATGCAACTGAGCACGGCCGGTCCGGTTGGAAACGAAGACGACGTGCCGTCCATCCGGTCCCCAGCTCGGGTCTTCGTTGCGGCCTCCGCTCGTTCGCACTCGGACCTGGCGAGTGGCAATGTCGAACGTGCAAATCTGCGGCGCGCCGCTGATATCGCGGTGGAACACGATCGCCGCGCCATCGGGCGACCATTCCGGCGCATACGAGTTTCCGGTGGACCCGAAGTCGAACGACACGAGCAACTCTTGATCGGTCCCATCCGCCGACATCACGTAGATCTGAGGGGAGCCGGAACGGGTCGATACGAAGACGATCCTGCGCCCGTCGGGAGAATACGCAGGCGACAAGTTTTCTGCAAACCGTCCCGCTGTAAGTCTCTCTACACAGCAGAGATCGGCCACGTTGATCGAATAGAGATTGGCGCCCTGCTCGGTGAGCCTTGAGAACACCATCTTTCGCCCGTCCGGCGAAAAAGCCGGCGTGATGTTCTGACCTTCGGTCGTGGTCGGCACCACGACGCGAGTTCCGGTCGCCAGCGACTGGAGCACGATGGGGCCCGGCCCGCCGGTCCCAAGCTGCGTGTAGGCGACCTTCGCGCCGTCCGGCATCCACGCCGGCGAGATGGCCAGCACGTTCTGGGGTGAGAGCGCGACCGGTCCATACCCGTCGCTGTCCACTCGGTAGACCCGCTTGTCGTTGTTGTTGAGATAGAGAATGCGAGTGGCCGCGATCCCTTTGAGCCCGGTCGCCAAGCGCACGATCTCGTCGGAGATTCGGTGGATATCCATTCGGCTCTCGCCCTGCCCGGACGGATCGGCCGGCACCGTGATCTCATCCCGTCGCTGCTGGGTGATCAGGTCATAGAGCCGCGCCGTCACCTGGCCGGTGCCCAGGACCAGCTCCACCGCGAGGTTGGCTCCGAGCGTCTTGAGCAACGGATAGTTGATGGTTCCCGCGCCGCTGGCCCCGACATTGGCGCCCCCCGGAGGCAGCTGCACGACTTCGAAGCGGTCGCTGTGCTCCAGATCGCGGGCGATGATCGCACGCACCGAATCGAGCCCGGCCGTGGGCAGCACGACGACGGTGGGGCGCACCCCGGTCGGATAGGTGATCCCGACCCGCACCGTGTCCTGGGCGGCAAGCCGCCCGAGCGACGCTCCCACGAGGAGGACTGTCGTTAGGCGGGCGATCCGGTTCACTTGGGCCTCGGGGTGAAGCGGAAGGCGACTTGGAGCAGGTCCGACGTCCACCCGTTAGGCAGCGGCCCGAACGCGCGGTCCTCCGCGGCCTGTTCGATCGCCCCCTGGGCCTCGACGTCGAAGCTGTAACTGCGTGAGGTTTGAATCACTTTGATCTCCCGCACTGACCCGTCCCGCAAAATGGTGAACACCACTTCGGCCTGGAGCGCCGCATTGCCGATCGGCCGGGCCCAGCGGCGATACACCTGGGTGACGATGTTCTGCAGGTACTCGGGAAACGGAAACTGCTTTCCCTGCAGGTCGAGGTTGGCGATGTCGCTGCCGGTTCCGGGCTTCTCACCCGGGAGCGGCTGAACCGGGGCCGCGGGTTTGGGCGCCGGGGCGTCCGCGGCCGGCCGCTTCGGCGTCTTGGCAGGCGGCACCGGCGCCACCTTCGACGACTTCGACGGCTTCGTGGGAGCCGGTGGCTCCGGCGCCGGCGTGGTCGGTGCGGCCTTCGGCGCGGCAGCCGGAGCCATTGCGGGAGCAGCGATCAACCGAAC
Source organism: Gemmatimonadota bacterium (assembly GCA_039933355.1). GTDB lineage: Bacteria > Gemmatimonadota > Gemmatimonadetes > Gemmatimonadales > GWC2-71-9 > SHZU01. The sequence goes on from JBDTOH010000029.1 coordinate 14,040, forward strand.
CGCATACATCGGCGGCTCGACCCTGCGGGCGCTCCGAACCCCGATCAGCACGAACCCGATTACCCCAGCGTGGACGACAGAGCTCCCGATCAGGCCGGCGATGACGCCCGACTTGGTGGCCCGCTCCGACCGTCGAAACTTCACTGCGGGACCTCCTCGTCCTCCGTCGTCAGGCCGACGTTTTCCACCCCTGACTCCCGGACGACCGCGAGGACGCGAACGACATTGCCGTAGCCGACCCGGCGATCCCCACGGATATAGACGCTGGTGGCGTTCCGCCGAGCCACCAGTGCCTTAAAAGATGCCTTGAACTGCTCATAGGTGAACTGCGTCTCGTCGATGAAGATGCGACCTTGCCGGTCGACGGTGACGACGACGCCCTGCTTCGCACTGATCGGCTTCGCCGCCGCGCGCGGCAGCTCGACGTCGACCCCTCCCTGCATGATGGGCGCGGTGATCATGAAGATGATCAGCAGCACGAACGCCACGTCGACGAGCGACGTCACGTTGATGTCGGCGCTGAGCTGCGAGCCCCGACGCCGCCCGAACCCTCCGAGACCAAGCCCGCCGGCCATCGCGCTACACCATCCCTTCGCGAGCCATCCAACCGATCAGCTCGTACGCGAACCCCTCGAGCTCGCTCTCGAACAATCCGACTCGGTTGGCGAAGTAGTTGTACGCCATCACTGCAGGAATCGCCGCCGCGAGGCCGGCGACGGTCGTGAGGAGCGCTTCCGCTACACCCGGTGCAACCGCGGAGATGTTGCCCGACCCGTGAGTGCTGATCCCGATGAAGGCATCCATCACCCCGAGCACCGTCCCGAGCAGTCCGAGCAGCGGGCTCACGCTCCCAATCGTCGCGAGCCAGGGCACCCACCGCGCCGCCATGTCCCGCTCGACCGAGATCTCCTTGCCGAGGACCATCTTGAACGCGTCGAGCTGACTCGACCCGAGCGACGCCTTGATCGCCCCGGCTTCCCGAAGGACCCCGGGCTGAATGTCGTTGTAGAAGGCCATCGCCTCGCGGAACAGCCGGTTGTGCGGTGTGCTCGGCTGCTTCATCGCCGCGCGATACGCGTCGAAGATCTTCGCGTTCTGCTCCAGCGACTGAAAGAACCGGTCGGAGCTCCGGCGAATCCTGCGGAATTGCCACCACTTGAGCCCGATGATGAACCAACTGGCGAGCGAGAAGATTCCCGTTATGACCATTACCACCTTGGTCTCGAGGCTCGACACCAGCACGAGCTGCCACACCGAGGTCGGCGTGATGGACGCTTGGATCAAAAGCACTGAGGCAGGGTTCCTTTTGTCAGGTCGGTTCCGAGCGTTCTACGGTGGCTGCGGTGGGAGACGCGTCAACCAGCCGTCTGGCCACACCGCAGCAGGAAAATAGGGCGGGACCGGCCGAAATCACGAGGGGCAAGACGGACGAAGGGGACGAATCATCTTGATCCGTCCCCCGAAGCCGGCTGAAACGGCGGCGTCAGCTCGGAAGCTTGGCCACCTGACGGACCAGCGCGCCAGTGGGCACGTCGGGCGATACCAGGTTCAGCACCTTGACCGTAGCGGAATGGTCGCGAACCCGGATGACTTGCAGCGTCCCCATGAGCTCATCGATCGTCGACGCGCCCTCGGAGCGGATCCCGGGCCGACGCCGAATCTCGAAGATGTCGCCGGGAGCAACTCCATCCTTCCGGCCGACATCGATGAACAAGAAGTTCTGAATCTGCTTGAGCTCGCGGACCGACTGCTCGCCGATGACTGTCCCGCTCACACCGCTCGCGATCGGCTGAGCGCGCGTCGTACCACCCTGCACGAACTTCTCGGCCGGCAAGACGAACTGGCCGCCCCGAATCGCCGAGTAGACGGCGATCACGGTGGCGATGGTCTCGGCGCCGCTCTGGCCGGTGACCCGGGCCAGTCCGGTCGGGAAGAGGCGCGCGCCGTGGTCGCGCGGGCCATCGAACTCCTGGAAGAGGAGCAGCGTGTCGTTGGCTTGGTACTGCGCGCCCTCAGGCGGCCGGATCGCAATCGAGCTGAACAAGAAGATCGAGGGACCCTCAGTGGTCGCCTTGATGTCGAGCGGTGTGGTTGCGCCGAGGACTTTTCCGCGACTGAGCGGCTCGTTCTCGGTGAGGAAGCCCGCACTGTAGAACTCGCCCCGGCGGAGCGGCCGATAGACTTGATCGCGATAGGTTCGGAGCGCGGAGCGCGCGTCCATGCCGCGGCGGCGCATGAAGAGCGAATCGGTCGGAGGACCCTGAGGGCCTTCATCCGGCATGGTCACCTGCGGCACCACTGCGGGCCGGTCGGGCTTCGGCTTCGAGGCCGGAGCGGGCTCCATGTTAGGCGCGGGAGTCTCTTGGGCCGGCACCGCCTTGGTGTCGGGCGTAGCGACGAGATTCAGGACCTCGCCCGGGTAGATCCAGTGGGGATCCTCGACCACGTCCGTATTGAGCCGGTAAATCTGAGGCCACAGGAACGGATCGCCGAGCAGGTTCGCCGAGATCGACCAGAGTGTATCGCCGGCTTTGATGGTATAGGTGGTGGGCTTCGCCGCCGCTTGGGCCACTGCCGCCGGCACGGCGCCGGCGGCGGACACGAGCAGCATGACCAGCGTGACTTCAGAACGGAAGATCGTCGTCCTCAGCATCAAGCGCCTCCGGGAAATCATCGAAGGATTCCTCCTTCTTCTTTGGCACTGCTGGAGCAGTCGCAGCGGTTGGACGACCTGCGGGGGAATAGCCCTCTCCACCGTCGCCGCCTCGCCCCGACAACAGAATCAATTCCCGCGCCTGAATTTCTGTGGTGTAGCGGGTCTGTCCCTCTTTGTCCTGCCAGCTACGATATTCGATGCTACCTTCGACGTAGACCTTGTCGCCCTTTTTACAGTAGCGTTCGATCACGTCTGCAAGAGTCGAGCCTTTGTTGTTCCAGCACACCACCCGGTGCCATTCGGTTTTTTCCTGCATCTCGCCCGATTGGTTCTTCCACTTCCGGCTGGTCGCCACGGAGATCGTGGCAACTCGGCCTCCATTGTTGGTGCTACGGACCTCGGGGTCTGCCCCCAGGTTGCCGATCAGCGTGACTTTGTTCAAGCTGCGGCTCACGGTGCCACCTCCTCACAAAAGGATCGGGTCGAACTGCCATGACCCATCGAAACTATCGGAATGACAATGACTTCGGCCAACCTAACGAGCGCACGGGAGGGCCAAATCTACGCCGGGGCCCAAGCCAGGACGAGCGCGTGCTCTCGGGGCTTTCGGTAGTAGTCCGGCCGCATGCCGACCGGCCTGAATCCGAGTCCCGCGTACAGCCCACGAGCCGGATCGTTGGATTCCCGGACCTCGAGAAACACCTTTCGAATTCCGTGACCCACCAGCCGGTCGAGCGCCACGGCAATCAACTGGCGCCCAACCCCCAGCCGCCGAAATTCGGGCAGCACCGCGACGTTCAGGATTTCCGCCTCGTCTCCGATTGCGCGGGCAAAAAGGTATCCTGCAAGCCGGTTCGCAGGGGGGTCGTCGCTCGCGACGATGGCGGTCGAGGTTCCAGTCTGGAACAGCTCCCGCAAGGCGGTCGCGGACCACGGATCGGAAAAGCAGATCGGCTCCGCCATCGCGATGGCGGGGAGGTCACCGACGGTAGCCGGCCGAATCCGAAAGCGATCTGCCATGAGCAGCTTCCCACCTCACCTGGGCCTCAGCGGGCCGGCCATAGTTCGGCTCCCAACCCGCCACGTCCTCGATTTTCTGAGCCGCACCAACTTGCCTGAGCCAAAGCAGCGACGCGGCCCTCGGCAAACCTAACGGCGGCCCCTCATACGGGACCCGACCCCACCACGGCGCCTGAGCCAGGGATTCGTCGGGCAGGTCGCCGACCATTGCAGTTGGGTCCTCACCGCTCCAGGCAGCCGAAATGAGGGCCGTGCGAGGAGCGGCAAGCTCCACAACTCCACCCGCATCCGACCGCCCGTACGCCGCCCTGTAGACCTCGCCGCGGAGGGCGCTGCTCAACGAACCGACTGTGACCCGACCCTGCTGCAGCGCGCCGACCGCGCGGACCATAAGCGTCGAAGCCCGGTAGACCGGAAGGTTCCGGACCCTCGCCAGGGCCTTCACAAACGCGGCCGCAACCCGAAGCCCGGTGAAGCTCCCCGGACCGTCGCTGATCAAGATCTCGCCGACGTCGCCGAGCTCGACGCCGGCCTCAGCGAGCAGCCCCTCGACCACGGGCGCGACCTCTGCCGCGTGACGCCGGGCACCGCTCACGAGGCGCTCGAGGACTTCCTCGCCCGGGGCGCCGAGCGCCGCCGACAACCGGTCGGTGGCGGTGTCGAGGGCGAGAGCATAGCCGGTCATGACCCCACCGGGAGGCGAATAGTCAGCCGGCGCCGGGATGGATCCGGCAGGTGCTCGAGCTCGATCCACAGGTCCGGCTTGGGAACCCATTCGGCGGCCCGCTCGGGCCACTCCACAATCAGCGCATCGGCGGCGAGCATTCCGGCCCAATCCAAATGTCCCCCCTCGTCGGGCCGATTCATCCGGTAGCAGTCGACGTGATAGACCGCGCCTCTCGATCCCTCGTACCGGTGGACCAGATTGTAGGTCGGGCTCGTTGCCGAGCCGGCGACGCCGAGCCCTGCGGCGATGCCTTGAACGAGGGTCGTCTTGCCTGCGCCGAGGTCGCCGGAAAGCCACACGACCGCGCCCGGCTCCAGAGAGTTCGCGCGGGAAAACCCCCAGCGTCGGAGCTCCAACTCATCCAGAAAAAGTTCTGTGTCACTTATCGACATCAATCCACGCGTACGCTCTCACACCAAACCATAAACTCTTCCGCAGTACGCACTCACGAATTCGTGAAACGCTCATCTGTCTCCGACGAATCGACGTCTTCCGCTCCGGGACGAGGGGCCTGAACCCATTGCGCCGGGCCGCCGGACGTTGCCGCCCTCGAGTGCTCGAAGCTCGTTGAGCTGATCGCGAAGCAGCGCCGCCAACTCGAACTCCAAGTTCGCCGCGGCCTCGCGCATCTGCTGCTCGAGCGCGGTGATCGCCTGGGCCCGCCTCACCGGATCTCGGAGGTCTGCCGGCAGGGGGCTTTCCCTCTCCTTCTTCCCTGTCCTCTCGGTCCTGGCGTCGGCCACGTGAGTTGAAAGCCTGACCTCCTCCGTCGACTTGATGATCGAGGTTGGCGTGGTTCCGTTCGCCTCGTTGTAGGCGAGTTGCCGCTTGCGGCGCCGGTCCATTTCGTCGATCGCCCGCTGCATCGAACCGGTGATTCGATCCGCGTAGAGGACGCCGAGGCCGTTCAAGTTCCGGGCAGCTCGCCCGACCGTCTGAATGAGGGACCGATCGCTCCGCAGAAATCCCTCCTGGTCGGCGTCGAGGATTGCCACCAGCGACACCTCGGGGAGGTCCAAACCTTCGCGGAGCAGGTTGATCCCGACCAGCACGTCGAAGTCGGCGAGCCGGAGCCCGCGAAGAATCTCCATGCGCTCGATGGCGTCGATATCGGAATGGAGGTAACGGACGCGGACGCCCATCTGCTGCAGGTAGTCGGTCAGATCCTCCGACATCCGCTTCGTGAGGGTGGTGACGAGAACGCGTTCCCGGAGCTGGACCCGCTTCCGGATCTCCGCGAGCAAGTCGTCCACTTGGCCTTTGACCGGCCGAATTTCCACGACCGGGTCCACCAGGAACGTGGGCCGGATGATCTGCTCGACGATGTTCCCCTTGGAAAGCTCGAGCTCATATTCGCCGGGAGTCGCGGAGACGGCGATCAGCTGCGGCACCAGGCCCATGAACTCCTCGAAGCGGAGGGGCCGGTTGTCGAGCGCCGACGGCAGCCGGAACCCGTATTCGACCAGCGTCTCCTTCCGAACCCGGTCGCCGTTGGACATGCCCCCGATCTGGGGTAGGGTCGCGTGGGACTCGTCTACGATGACCAGGTAGTCGGACGGGAAATAATCCAGCAGGCACGCGGGACGTTCTCCGGCCCGGCGCGCGCTCAGGGGGCGAGAGTAGTTCTCGATTCCCGGGCAGGTTCCGATCTCGAGCATCATCTCGATGTCGAAGTTGGTCCGAGATTCCAAGCGCTGCGCTTCGAGGAGCTTGCCGGCGGCCCGAAACTCGAGGAGGCGCTGAGAGAGCTCTTCGCGGATCAGCTTGACGCCACGCTCGATCGTAGGCCGGTCGGTGACGTAGTGCTTGGCCGGATAGATGGCGCACTGCTCGAGGACCTGGATCGTCTTGCCCGTGAGCGGATGGACCTTCGAGATCCGCTCGATCTTATCGCCCCAGAGCTCCACCCGGACGGCCACCTCGTCGTAGGAGGGGAAGATCTCGATCGTATCCCCTCGAACCCTGAAGGTGCCCGGCTCGAACGACGCGTCGTTGCGCTGATACTGAATCGCGACGAGATCGCCGAGGATGGCATCGCGGCCTTTGTTCTCACCGGTAGCCAGCGCGAACATCATGCTCCGGTAGGTGAGCGGATCACCCAAGCCGTAGATGGCGCTCACCGTCGCCACGATCACCACGTCCTCGCGCTCCATGAGGCTGGAGGTGGCCCGGAGCCGCAGGGCTTCGATGTCCTGGTTGATCGACGCGTCTTTCTCGATGTAGAGGTCGTTCGAGGGGACGTACGCCTCGGGCTGATAGTAGTCGTAGTAAGAGACGAAATACTCCACCGCGTTCGCCGGCATGAACTGCTTGAGCTCTCCGTAGAGCTGAGCCGCCAAGGTCTTGTTGTGGGAGAGCACGAGCGTCGGCTTGCCGTACTGCGCGATGGCATGGGCAAGCGTCATCGTCTTGCCGGAGCCGGTGACGCCGAGCAGGGTTTGGCACTTTTCACCCCGCTCGAGGCCCTCGACTAAGGACACGATGGCAGTGGGCTGGTCGCCGGCGGGGGAGAACGGGGCGACGACTTCGAATTTGGGACTTGGCATGGTTGCAATATAGCTAGGGACTATCGGTATTTCTT
>JBDTOH010000030.1:0-20607 GCA_039933355.1 Gemmatimonadota bacterium
GCAACATGGGCGTCGGCCAGTTCTTCCTCGACCTCGACCGAAGCCTGCATCATCCGGGCGCGAAGCCTTACATCGAGCGGATCGTCACCGACACGCTCGGCCGGGGGACATCCGACCAGGCCGGGTTGCGGTGGACCCAAGCCGAGAATCGCACCCAGCCGACCAATCTGGTGGCGCAGACCGGGTTCATGCAGGGCGCCGCCGGCGTCGGCACCTTCCTGCTGAGACTCGACGCCGCCGAGCGCGGCAAGCGGTGGACGATTGATTTTCCGGATACACCGTTCGTGAACTGACGGCGGCAAGCGGCAAGGGCGGCAGGTGGCTCCGATCAGCCGAGCTTCCGAGAACCTACAGACAACTTATGCTTCGCTCGTAGAGGAGCAACCGGCCGCCTTGCCGCCCTGCCGCCCTGTTACGCAAGCGGCGTAAAGAAAAACGACTTCCGGTGCTTGAGCTTCCCCTTTGCGAATGTGTAGCAGTCGGCGAACTCGAGATCGACGAGCGTCCCATCCTTTTTGATGCCCACCCACCGGCCCCAACAGGCACCCTGCTCGCCGTCGATCACAATGGCGTCGAAGCCGTGGCGGCCTGAGGCAAGCACCCTGACCTCGCGGTAGAAGTGCATCACCGCGGGCAAGCCGATCAGGGGCTCGTAACCCGGCCGCTCGTAGATGATGTCTTTGTGAAAAAACTGCTCGAGGTGATCGAACTGGTTCTCGTCGATCGCCTTGAACATTCCCCGTACCAGCTCTTGGCTCATATATCGATCCGGTGAACGGATTCAGAACGACCAGGTAGCGGTTCCGTCGCGCGCGACCTTGAGCACCGACCGCGCTCCGAATCGATGCTCGCTCGCCACCGAAGGAGCTCGTTGAAGCTTGAGCCGCAGCTCGGTCACACCGCGACGATCCGGACCCACGGGCAGGACCGTAAGATGAAGGTCCGGCCCGTCGAGAACCAGCCTATCGGCCGCCTTGACAACCCGGTACCCATACGCTCGCGCTTCCGTCTCGAGGCGGTCGCGATCTTTGGGGTCCACCGCCACCGTGATCGCGACGATGTCTTCGAGCAACCGCGCTGGATTGTAGACCCCGGCGGTTTGGGTCGCCCGCCTCACGTTTGTCGCATCGCTCGGGCGGCTCGGATCCCAGAGCCTCTGGTAGTCGGGATAGTACTCCATCACCCAGGTCGGAAACCGCGAGCCGCTCAGCACGCCAGGAGCCGACACCGCGTAGAACCAGGGGACCTCGTCTTTTCCCTTGGCCCGCGTCCGGAGGAGCGAATCGGTTCCGCCGCCGCCGAGCGCCTTCGTTAGGCGGGCGCGAAGGGGCCAGAGGGCGCCCTGGGTCTCCACCCCGAAGCTGATCATACCCGTACCCGCCGCTCCAGCCACTCCGCCGGGGGCGAACATCTCGATATACGTGTTCCGCCCGAAGACGTAGGTTCCCGTCCATGTTGCGCCGCCGCCGCCGCCAGTCGTGAGCTGCTGGGTTCCGGCAAGCTCGTTCCGAAGAAACCGGTCGGCGCCGATGGCGGCGTAGGTCGCCGAATCGACGACGATGACCACGTGATTCAGGTAGACCTTGGGGGACTGGAGCGCCGCGGCGGCCGGTGCGATGAGCGCGAACAATGCGGAGAGGGAACGAATCATTGAGCCGGAAGACCCTCACGAAGAAGGCGAAGCGCGTTACCACCCATGAGACGAGCGACCTCATCCTGGCTGAACCCGTTCGACAGCAGCACTTCGGTGATCCGATCCACCTCGGATATGTCAAAGGCCGTCGTGGTCGCTCCGTCGAAGTCCGAACCCAAGCCAACGTGGTCGACTCCCGCAAGGCCAACCGCGTAGCGGATCGCCTTCGCGATCGCCTGGGGTGAAAGCTCGCACACCGCGGTCTCCCAATATCCGATCCCGATGACACCACCGTTGGCGGCGATCCGCCGAACCTGATCGTCGGTGAGATTGCGCGGGCCGGGACAGGTCCCCGCTAGGCCGGTATGCGACACCACCACCGGACGGGTCGCCATGCTCAGCACATCGTCGACGGTCGCGGGAGAGGCGTGCGCCAAGTCGATGATGATGTGGCGCTCCTCGAGCCGGCGCACCACTGCCCGTCCGAAATCGGTGAGACCGCCTTTCGCCACGCCGGCCGAGGAACCCCCGACTTCGTTGTCGAAGAAATGGGTCAGCCCCATCATCCGAAAGCCGGCGTCATAGAGCGTATCGATCCGGATCAGATTGCCGGCCAGGGCATGCAGTCCTTCCATCGCGAGCAAGCCGGCCGTTTGGGCCCGATTCGCCGCGCGCCGCGCCAAATAACCGTCGAGGTCGCCGGCAGTCCGAATGATGGGGAGCTTTCCGTCGGAGCGAGCCTCCAGGTCCCGAAGGCTGGTGGCCTGGTAGAGCGCGCGCGCCAGCAGGTTGCTCCACGTCGCGATGGGCCAGCGGGAAGCAGCGACCAAGAACGTCAACTGATCGCGCGATGCCTCGTTCCGCTGATAGTTGAGGCCGGGCGGCGATTTGGTCACCACGCCGAACACCTGGAGGGCGACGTTGCCCTCGATCAGGCGGGGCACGTCGACATGCCCGTGGTTGGCGCGCGCGAGCAGGTCACGCGGCCAGAGGAGCGCATCGGCGTGAAGATCGACGATCACGAGTTGCCGGTGGAACGCCGCCACCGAATCCGGCACCGGCTCGTGCGGAGCGCGGAGAAGCCGGTTCTGAACCCGGTCCGCAACCGGGGCGAGAGCCACGAAGAAGCCGACGGCCGCCACGAGGACCGCCGCCACGATGCTCCGGATGATCCATCGCTTCATCGACCCTCCGAGCAGATCGCCTAACGCTCAACCTGCGGCCTCGCCGTTGTCACGGCACCAGGGGCTTCACATACCGCCCCCACCAGTTCAAATATCGGTTCACGATATCGTACCGATGGCTCGGCGCCGTGGGGCCGTGGAACATCCCCGGATACACCACGAGCTCCGTGGCGACGTTGTTGCTCTTGAGCGCCTGGTACATCTGCTCGCCACCGACGATCGGCACGTTGAAGTCCTTCTCCCCGCCCATGAACAAGGTCGGGGTGGTGATCCGGTCCGCCTTGAAGAACGGATAGGAGACTTTCATCCACGCCTCCGGATTCTTCCACGGCACTCCCAGCTCGTTCTCGTATTGATAGACGTACTGATCGGTGCCGTACATGGTGAGCTGGAGCGCGCTCCCGGCGCCGCTCACGCCGGCCTTGAACCGTTGGTCGGTGGCGATCGTGTAGTCGGTGAGGATGCCGCCGTAGCTCCAGCCCCCGAGCACCATGCGGTCCGGATCGACGATCCCTTTCGCCACGACGCCATCGACCGCGCCGAGCAGGTCCATCACTTCCTTGTTGCCCCAGTCGGCGAAGATGGCCTTGCTGTAGGCCTCGCCTCGGCCCGAGCTCCCCCGGTAGTTGACCGCGAGCACCACGTAACCGCGCGCCGCAATCACCTGGCGGAGGAAGTCGAAGTCATGGCCGTCCTGGCCGAACGGTCCGCCGTGAATCTGGAGAACGAGCGGATATTTCTCTCCCGCGCGGTAACCCGGCGGCTTGAAGAGCACGCTTCCGACGATCGTCCCGTCCTTGCTCGTCGAGCTGAAATCTTCCACCGTCGCGAGCGACAAGGCCGCCATCAGCGAATCGTTATGGCGAGTGAGACGCCGCAGCGTCCCGTCTTCCAGCGCACTGATCTCGGCCGGCTCGGCGTCGGTCGCGACGAGGGCCGCGATCCGGTTCCCATGGCCCACGCTCAAGCCGCTGACGACGCGGGGCCCTTTGGTCAGTCGTTCGATCGCGCCGCTCGCGACGTTCACTCGGGCTGCCTGCGCGGTTCGATCGTCCTCCAGGACGAAATAGATCGACCCGCCGTCCGGCGCCCAGCTGACATCGGCGACCGGACGGTCGAGCGACTCGGTGAGCACCCGGGGCTCTCCACCCGTCGCCGCAATCACTGCAAGCCGTCCGTTGGTATAAGCGTAGAACTTGGGATCGCCCTGCCGCAGATAGGCGATGGACTTCCCGTCCGGGCTCCATTTCGGGCGCCCCAAGCCGCCCCGGTCGCCGCTGTCGTTACCGAGATAGGTGGTGAGCTGTGTCGGTGTCGCGCCGGGATGGGGCTCGATCAGGTAGAGATCCCAGTTGATGCTCCGCTCCGCATCGGGGCCTCGCTTGCTCGAGAACACGAGCTTCGCCCCATCCGGCGACCATGCGGGCGCCGCGTCGTCGAAGTCGCCGCTCGTGATCTGTTCGAGCTTCCGGGTCGCGAGGTCGAAGAGATACAGATGATCGCGCCGGCGATTGAGAAAGCCGGCGTAGTCCCGCTTGAAGTCCCACCGGTCGATCACGATCGGCTTTGGAGTCTTCTTCTCCGCATCGGCCGTGTCGGGATCGGCGTCCTGGATGACGAATACCAGCCGCTTGCCGTCCGGCGACCATTGAAAGTCATCGACGCCGCTCCGGATATCGGTGACCTTCTGCGCCTCACCGCCGGCCCGGTCGAGGAGCCACAGTTGGGCGCCCCTCTTTTCCTCGCCCCGCGACGAGAGAAATCCGAGGTATCGGTTGTCGGGACTCCAGTGCGGATCGGTCTCCGCCTCGGGGCCGGAGGTCAGCTGGATCGTGCGGCTCCCGTCCCAGCTGACCATGTAGATATCGGTGTTCCGCTTGTCTCTTACCGAGTCGGAGGTCACCACCGTATAGGCAACCCATTGGCCGTCCGGAGACACCTCGGGCTCGTGGACTTCCTTGAGACGATAGATGTCGCCTGGCGCGAGCGGTCGCTTCGCCTGAGCTACGAGAGCGGCGGGAACGAGCCCGGCCACCAACACGATACGACGGATCAGCTTGGTCATACGCGATTTGCCTTGAGAAGCTTGAGCGGATAGAACGTGCCCCGCCACTGGAGCCCGCCCTGCGTCAGGTTGAGCAACATGGTGCGCCACAGAATGAACGCAAAGAGACAGGTCGCGATCGGGTACATCAACGCCGCGACCGGTGACACTCGGATTCGGGTCGCCGAGAATCCAAACGCGATCAGGCAGAGACCGATCTGCGCCGCAAACAAGAGCTGGGCAACCCCGCTGGTAAAGAACACGGCGATCACCGGGCCGACTCCAGAGGCAAGTTGCGCGAGGCCGCCCACGACGGACAGCAGCACGCTGTATTCGACGCCGGCGAACATGTTCTTTTCGAACGCGCGGACCATCTCCCGGAGTGAATGGTACCATTCGACGCGAAGCATACCGACGCCGTCAACGAGATCTTGCCGGTAACCCGCCCGCTTGAGGATCTTGCCGAGCTTCATGTCGTCGTCCGGCCGGAGCGAGATCCGCCGATGGCCGCCGACCCCTTGATATGCGGTCCGGCGCACCATATTGAACGCCCCGACCCCGACGAAGAACCAGCTCTTGGGATCGCGAGCCTTCCACGGCTTGGAAAAGAGCGCGAACGAGAATAAGAACAGAATCCCGAAGCCTTTGAGCAGGGCACCGGGCAGCTCGAGGCTGGGCGTCGAGACGAGATGATCTACTCGATGCTCTTCCGCGTATCGGATCGCTCGGCTGATCGTCTCGGGGTGCATGTGGATGTCGGCGTCGGTGAAGAGAATCCATTCCCCACTCGCCCGATCGGCGCCGAGCTGCATCGCATGAGTCTTACCGAGCCATCCAGGCGGCAGCTCCTTCACGTGAACCGGCACCAGCCGGGACTCCTCGGCGGCGAGCCGGTCGAGAATGTCGCCGGTCCCGTCGGTGGAGCGATCGTCCACGACCACGATCTCGTACGCAGGATACTGCTGCGCCAGCATCGATCGGACGGCGGCTTCGATCTTGACGGCCTCGTCGCGCGCGGCCACCACGATCGTAACCCGGGGCGCTCCCCTGCTTTCCCGGGGTGGAAGGCTCTCGAGCCGAGCCAGCTGATTCATTCCCCAGATGAGCTCGAGACACATGAGCATCGCAACGACGAACAGCGCGCCGGCAATCCAGATCACGTCTCGCTCGAGCCCGCCGCCAATCCGCGCTCCCTATCGCCCGACATAGACGGTGCCGCCCTTCATCACAAACCTGACCCGCTCGAGCGCGTCGAAGTCCTTCTCGGGATCGCCCTCGACGGCGATCAGGTCCGCGAACGCGCCGGCCTTGAGCACGCCGATCTGTCCCTCCATGCCGAGCAACCGGGCGTCGTTGATCGTGGCGGCCTGAAGAACCTGGACCGCGCTCATCCCGGCTGAGCGGTACGCGAACAGGTTTCGCTTGGCGGCCGGACCTTGAAGCGTCTTGAGATCGAGGTAGTTGTCCGAACCCGCGGAGATGGTGACACCCGCCTTGACGGCCCGCATCAGCCGATCCCGCTGACTCCGGAGGAACTGCTGGATCTGCGCCGGCGGCAGCGGCGGCGCGGTGGGGTTCTGCAGCGCGAAGTACTTGAGGATGGTCACGCTGTCGATGTCGGTCGGCGTCATCGTGATGCCGTTCTTCGCCATCAGCTGAAGGGTCGAGTCCGCCACGCTGTACGCGTGCTCGATCGAGTTCACCCCGCCGGCCGCCGCCCGCCAAACGGCCGCGTCGTTGGTCGCATGGGCGGCAACCCGCACGCCGTGCATCTTCGCCGCCGCCACGATCGCGCGGATCTCGTCGAGCGTCAGGTACGCCGGATTCGGCGTGTTGTTCGAGTAGATCTTGATGACATTCGCACCGAACGTGACGTTCTCCCGAACGGCGTCGCCGGCGTCCTGCGGATTGTGCACCACCCGGTACTCATCAGCCGCGAGACTCTCATACGCCGGCCGAAGCCCCGGAAACTGTCCGCCGACCGGGCTCAGGCCCGGCCCCGACACGATCATCCGGGGACCGTCGACACTGCCGTCTTCGATCGCGTTCTTGAGCGCCACATCGCCGAAGCGGCCGCTGTTGCCGAGGTCGCGGACGGTCGTCACACCCGCGTGCAGGAAGGTCCAGCCCCGGGCGGCGCCGTGGAGCGCTCGGAGCGGCAGGCCCTCGTTGACGAGCGCTTTCACGCCCTCCATCGTGATGCCGCCGGTGACGCCCTCGAGATAGAGCAGGTGCGTGTGCGCGTCGATGAGGCCGGGCAGTACGGTGTATTTCTGGAGATCGATGACTCGGCAACCGACCGGTGGTTCCAGATTCTCGCCCACCTTCTCGATTCGCCCCCGTCTGACCAGAATGTCGCGCGGCCCGGAGAACGTCCCCGCTTCGCTGTCGAACATCCGCCCGGCCCGCACCAGCGTGGTTCCCGTGTCGGCCGGCGTCTGCGCCCGCATGGGCTGCCAAGACAGGAGACCCACGACCACGAATCCGAAGAGTTTGCGCATCGCGCTGTCGATCCTCGAGCTGAAACATGAACGTGAGCAAGCGAGAGAGGGCGGTCGAGACGGACCGGGTCGGGGCATCTCCGCTACATCGGGAAGATCTTGCCCGGATTGAGCAAGCCGTCCGGATCGAGCGCCCGCTTGATCGCGCGCATCACCGGCACGAGGTCGCCATGCTCCTTCGCGAGCGAGGCCATCTTCCCGTATCCGATCCCGTGCTCGCCGGTGCAGGTTCCCCCGAGAGCCAGCGCGCGGTCCACGAGCCGATCGTTGAGCCGCTTCGCCTCCGCGATCTCTTCCGGCCGAGCGGGATCGAGGAGATAGATGCAGTGGAAGTTTCCGTCGCCCACGTGGCCCAGGATCGGGCCGATCAACGGCGATGAGTCGTTGTCGATCCTCGTCTCCCGAATGCACTCGGCGAGCTTCGAGATCGGGACGCAGACATCTGTCGCCCAGCCCTTGCAGCCAGGCCGGAGCATGAGCGACGCGTTCGCCATCTCGTGCCGCGCGTGCCACAGCTTGGTCCGCTCCTCGAGCGTCGTCGCCCACCGGAAGTCGCCTCCACCCTGCTCGGCGGCGATCTCCTTCATCGCTTGCGCCTGCTCCGCGACCGAGGCGTCGCTCGCGCCGTGAAACTCGAAGAACAGCGTGGGCTGGATCGGATAGCCCAGCTTGGAAAATCGCTCGAGCGCGTCCATCGAGCGCTCGTCCAACAATTCGGCGCGGGCGACCGGGATCCCGAGCTGGATTGCGGCGATGACGGTGTCGACCGCGGCCGCGAGCGTCGGGAACGAGCAGCTCGCGGCCGAGATGGCGTCGGGGAGCGGCTGGAGCTTGAGGGTGATCTCGGTGACGATGCCTAACGTGCCTTCCGATCCGATCATGAGCCGGGTCAGGTCGTACCCGGCCGACGACTTGCGGGCCCGGCCACCGGTCCGGATCACTTCGCCCGTGGCGAGGACCACCGTGAGCCCGAGCACATTGTCGCGGATCGTACCGTATCGGACCGCCGTCGTGCCGGACGCTCCGGTCGCAACCATTCCACCGATCGACGCGTCGGCGCCGGGATCGAGGAAGAACGTGAGACCGCTGGCTTTGAGCTCCTCGGTGAGCTGCTTTCGGGTCACGCCGGCCTCGACCGTCGCATCGAGATCCTCGGGGCTCACGCGAAGGATCCGGTTCATCTCGCTCAAATCGATGCACACGCCGCCCGCCAGAGCCGATACGTGGCCCTCGAGCGAAGTACCGGCGCCGAACGGGACCATCGGCGTGCGATGGGCGGAGCAGAGCCGCGCGATGGCGCTCACCTCCTCGGTGGTCTTGGGGTAGACGACCACATCGGGCGGGGCCGGCGGATGGTATGACTCGCCGTGGCTGTGGTGCTCACGGACCGCATCCGCGACCGACATCCGGTCGGCGAAGATCCCTCCGAGCGAACCGAGCAGCTCGGCCGTGACGGTCATCCCAGCCTCCGCGGAGGGGTCACTTGTTCACCACCGACACCTCCACGTGCGAGGGATACTGCGCCGAGCGAAAGACCCGCTGGGTCGCCGGGATGAAGTCGGAATCCTTCGCGAGATAGATGTTAGGCACGTATCGCTGGGGATTGCGGTCGATCAGCGGGAACCAGGTGCTCTGGACCTGAACCATGATCTTGTGGCCCGGCTTGAAGGCGTAGTCGGCGCCGTGAAGGTCGATCGTGATCTCGGTGACCTGGTTCGGCACGAGCGGAATCGGCTTGTCGAAGCTCTTCCGGTACCGGCTCCGGAAGACGTCGTTCGACACCATGAGCTGATAGCCGGCCATCTTTGGATCGGCGGGATAGTCCTCGGGATAGACGTCGATGAGCTTGGCGATCCAATCGGCGTCGGTCCCGGAGCTCGACGCGAACAGCTTGGCGAACACCTGCCCCGAAATGGTCACATCCTCGGTGAGCGGCTCGGTTTCCCAGCTCAGAACGTCCGGCCGCATGTGGGCAAACCGCTGATCGTCCACGAGCCAGAGCGGCCAGGTCGAGCCCACCTTGCCGCCATAGAGCGGATTAATGGGACGCTGCCGATACGGCACCGGACGCGCGGGGTCGGAGACGTAGGTGTCGAACGCGCGGGTTGAGGGGCCGGTCGGCTGATCGAACGACAATCGCCCGCCGTCCTGGAAGTAGAGGTTCTTCTTGGTCACGCCCGTCTTGGGTGGCCAGCTGTCGTGCCGCTCCCACTGGTTCGCGCCGGGCCGAAACGTCAGCGCCTCGGGCAAGTCGAGCTTGCCCTGATCCTTGAGCCAGTACGCAAACCACTTCGCCTGCACCTGGCGGTAGTACTGCGAGGTGGGGCTCTCGAACTTGAGCGGTCCCAGGCTCGAGCCCTCGCCCCGCGCCCACCCGCCGTGGTTCCACGGTCCAAGAACGAGGTAGTTGATGCCCTTGGTGTCGTTCTTCTCCATCGCCGCGTAGATCGTCTGCGGGCCGTAGAAGTCCTCCTGGTCCCACCATCCCCCGACGGTCAGCGTCGGCACCGTGACCGGCTTCGTGGCGAAATACGGACTGACCTTTCTCCGCTTCCAGTACTCGTCGAAGTCCGGCTTCCCGACAAATTCCGTCCAGGTCGGCCGCTGACCCTTGAAGTATTTCTCATCCGCGTTGGATAGTCCGCCGAGCCTGAGGAACCAGTCGTACGTATCGGCGCGGTCGAACGTGAAAGGCACGTTGTCCTTCCCCGCCTCGAGCATCGCGACGTACTCGAAGCCGTAGCTCAGCCGGAACGCACCGTTATGATGGAAGTCGTCGCCCATCCACATGTCGTCCGGAGAGGCCTGAGGTGCCGCGGCCTTGAGCGCCGGGTTCGGCTCGACGAGGGCCATCATCGTGAGCCACCCGCCGTAGGAAACTCCCAGCATCCCGGCTCGCCCATTGTTCCCCGGAACGTTCTTGAGGAGCCAGTCGATCGTATCGCTGGCGTCGGTGCCTTCGTCCACCTTCTCCGCCCCGGATCGGGGCGGCCGGTTCATCACGAATTGGCCGTCTGACTTGAATTTCCCGCGAATGTCCTGGAAGACGAAGATGTAGCCGTCGTCGACGAGCTCTTTGTACGGCCCCGAGAGCGACCGGGCGAACCCTTTGTCGTCGTGCCCGATGCTGTACGGCGTTCGCTCCATGATGAACGGCAGCGGACCCGTCGCGTTCTTGGGGACGTAGATCTCGGTATTGAGCCGGATCCCGTCGCGCATCGCGACCATTTCGGAGCGCTTTTCGAACCGTTCGCTCACCCCTTGCGCGGAGAGAGCCGACCGGGGCGCGAGGAGACACAGCGCCAAGACTCCGGCTCGCACCATGCGTCCGGAAATAGTTTCCACGACTGTGACCAGCATGAGGTAGCTCCGGAGCGGGAATTCGAGCGGATCTCGTATTCTCCCCCTACCCGGCCTGTTTGGCAAGCGACAGCTTGGTGCAGGAAGCGAGCGCCCACCGCCCGGCTAGGTTCAGCCGCGCGGTGGGGCTCTTATGTCGAAGAAACACGGTGGGGTCTTGTTCCCTTGCCGCGGGTGCGCGGTCGTGGCCCTCCTCCGCCCGCGTTCGCTCGATAACCTCCGCCAAAGTAGATCCCGGGGGTAACGGTCGGGGCAGCGGGTTGCGTCGGTCGGGTAACGAGGAGGTCCCGGAGCCGTAGCGGCGCGAAGGGTACGAAGTCGCCTAACGGGTCGGCATAGGAAGAGTGCGGATGGACCGCCGACCGAGGTTAACGGACACCGCTGCGTAGATCATGCCGAGCGAGTGGAACGACCGAGGGAGCTAGGTCGCAGCGCCGGAACCCGGCGTGCAGAGTTTGCGGCAACGACGGTCGTTTTCTCGACGCGGTCGCTCTCAGTACGTCCAGGTCCGAATCCCAATGAAGCCATACGCAGCCAGCCACACGGCCACGCTCAGGCACGCAAGCGAGACCGCGACTCCATAACGGCGCACTCCCTGAGACACCACGCCTCTCGGCAACGCCGCGAGTCTGATCATCGCGATGATGGCGACGATTGGAAACAGCACGCTGAGAAGAGTGATCGTCACGGTCGCCGGGCCGAACGTTCCACCGCTCGCAAGTCCGAACTTCATCGCCGCGGCCACGAACCCGATTGCCAAGAGAACAGCCGCGAGCGGCCACAGACGAGCCGAGACGACCGGCCGGCCCCCGTCGAGCCTGCCCAGCAACCGCTTCGGCACCCACACCAGTACATAAAGGAGCGCGCTCGCCATGAGCCCGAGCGCGAGTCCGAGCGCGACAACGCCCAGCCAGACCGGCCAGATGCTCGTCCGAACCGCGTACAAGCCACCACCCGCGTAGACCATCCGGCCATCGGCTCCGGCGAAAAATGCCCGGCTTCCGGCCGCTTCGTTCCCGGCGCGAAAGACGCCCGGCGCCGTCGGGATGAGCGCCTGCCCTTTGCCGAACAACGACCCTTCGAAGAGCGAATCCCCGCGCAGATAGATCCGAGTGCTGCCGGTGAGGTCGGTCATGATCCGAAAGAGCTCCGCCCTCGGCGACTCGTTGCGATAGAGTCCGGCGTACTGCTCGAGGTCAGCCGCGCTCACCTGGACCGACGGGGGAATCGGGAGCGTCCGCCCCCGCAGCTGATAGCGGGCGACCGCTCGAACCAGCTCCGACAGATCCGCTCCGGCATTCACCAGCACGACCCACCCCACTCCGAGGTCCGGCGCGTACTGATACTCGGAGGAAAACCCGTCGATGCCACCGCTATGCCCATGGACGATCGCACCGAGATTGAGCGTGGCGTAGTTCGCGAGGCCGTAGCCGCTCGAGACGCCGTGCTCCGCCAGCGACGTCGTTGCCGAGCGCTCCATCCGGTCGATCGACGCCGGCGTGACGAAGGTATGGCCGTCGAGCGTGCCGCGATTGAGGAGCATCCGAACCAGCTGCGCCAGCTCCTTCGGCGACGTGTGAAGGCTGCCGGCCGGCCGCAAGTAGATCGGCGGGTACCCCACCGGCCGGTCGCTTCCCACGTTGTATCCCTTCGCCATCGCCGCCGTATCGCTCGCCGCGAGCACGAAGCTCGCCGTCACCATGCCTAACGGGTTGAGCAGGCTGTCCTTGATGAAGACCTCGAACGGCATCCCGGCTACCCGCTCGAGCACGTGACCCGCAACGGCGTAGCCGGGATTGGAATAGGAGAACCGGGTGCCGGGCTCCCACCGGACCCGTCGCGAATGTGGATTGATCGCCAGCACGTCCTTCATCGGGAGGTCGGCGGGACCGCTTCGCACGTACATCTCGTTGAAGTGCATGTCGTCGAAGCCGGCGGTATGCTCGAGCAGGTTGACCACTCGGAGCGGGCGGGTGGCTTCCCACGGATTCTCGATCTTCACATCGGGCACGACTTCCGAAAGCTTGGTGTCGAGCGAGACTTTGCCGCGCTGCTGCAGCATGAGAATACTGAGCGCGACGAATGACTTGCTCACCGACCCCACCCGGAAATGCGTCTCGGCCGTGATCGGTCGCTTCGTGGCGACGTCGGCGTATCCAACCCCGCCGGCCCACAACAGCGAGTCCCTCGAAACGAGCGCGATCCCGACGCCCGGCAGCTTGTTCTTGGCGACGATGGTCTCGAGCTGCGCCTTGAGCTCGTCGATCGTGCGCGCCGCCGGCAGCGAATCCTGCTGTTGAGCCGCGAGCTGTCCGGTGAATCCCGCAGCCGCCACGATTAGTTGGACGGCCGCTCTCACAGTAACCCGCTGATGCCGTGCTTCGCTCACAGCTCCTCCCTGGAAAAGCGCCACAGCGCGACCGAGATGAAGACGACGGTCCAGACGACGATGGCGGCTACCGGTTGCCAGATCCAGAAGTTGACCGGATGCCAGAGCGCCACGCTGGAGAGAGCCTGCACCAGCGGCCACGGCATCAACAGGACCATCCATTGGGGGATAAAACCCATCAGGATCTGCCCGCCGATCCAGAAGCCGAGCGCGACGCCCGCGACCGGACCCCGGCTTTGGAACAGCGTCCCGAGCATGAGCGTGAGCGCGAGGTAGAACACCTGGTGAATCGCCAGGATTCCGAGCGCCTCTCCAAAGCTCGGCATCGGCGGCAACCGATGCCAGAAGAACCAGCATTCACCGAGGACCACCAGGGCGGGCCATAACACGCTGAGGAACAGAAAGGTGACCGAGTTGGCCACGAACTTTGCCAGCACGAACGCATGGCGGCTGGCGGGCTTGGTCATCACCCAGGCCGCGGTCCCCAGCCGGCGCTCCCCGACGATCGTGCCCTGAGTTGCCACGATCGCGCCGACCATCCCAAAGACGCCGCCGAGCTGGAAGAAGATCTGCATGAACTCGTTGATGCCCCGTTCCGGCGTGCCGCTCTTCCGCATCTCCATTCCGACGATGAACACGATGCCGTTGATGGCGATCGGCCAGAAAATCATGTGGATGAGCCACCGGCGCGTCTTCCACCAGGACGCCAGCTCTTTCCCTACGAGCGTTCGGAAGCCGGCCGACCAGCCAGACGACTGAGTCAACGTCAGGGTGGTCATGCCGCGGCTCCCTCGATCAGGTTCATGAAGACCTCCTCGAGCTGGAATCGCTTGCGGCCGAATCGAACGACCTCGACCGCGGGATCAGCGAGGATCGCGCGGAGGAGCTGGGCCTCAGCTGCCGCGTCGTCGGTCACCGTCACTTGCCAGACCGCGGCGCCGTTGGTCGACGCCTCCTTTACCGCGAGGATCCAGGGTCTGGTCCGGAGCTCAGCAGCCGCCGACGCCGGAGCGCCGCGAAGCTCGATATCGTAGATGGTATGTCCGCTCCCGGTCAGGAGCTCGCCGATCGGCGCCTGGGCCACGAGCCGGCCGAGGTTGAGGATCGCGACCGTATCGCTAACCCGCTGGACGTCTTCGAGAATATGGGTCGAGTAGAAGACCGTGGTTCGCTCGCGGAGGCGCCCCATGATCTCCAGCACGTCGCGCCGACCCATCGGGTCGAGCGAAGCCGCCGGCTCGTCGAGGATCAAGAGATCCGGCGAATTGATCTGGGCCTGCGCGATCCCAAGCCGCTGCCGCTCGCCGCCGGAAAAACCCCGGATCGCCCGATCGGCCTTATCCGCGAGCCCGACGAGGTCGAGCACCTCCGAGATCTTTCGCTCGACTTCGCGGTGCGGACCGCTATAGAAGAACCCGGCGGTGAATCGGACCGTCTGCCGCGCGGTCATGTAGTCGTAGTAACGGGGATCCTGTGCCAGGTACCCGATGCGCCGGCGAATCGAGAGGCTGTCGTGCGCGAGATCCATCCCGAACAGCGTCGCGTTGCCCCGAGTCGGGCGGACGAGACCCAAGAGCAGCTTGATCGTGGTGGTTTTCCCGGCGCCATTGGGACCCAGAAACCCGAAGATCGAGTTGCGGCGGACCTCCAGGTTGAGACCTGACAGAGCTTCGACCGAGCGGTAGGTCTTCGTCAGGTCGCGCGTCGAGATGGCGACGTCGGATTCCAAGCGTCCTCCTAGACTGGCGGGCGGGTTAGAACGTGCGGGCGAGCAATTTGGGCTGACTTACGGTCCGTTTCACCATTTGTTTCGAATTGCAACTGAATCGTACAAAAGATATATCTCTTGACAGGTCTTGTGACCTATCGTAAGATATATCGTGCGACATTACTTGTGACATGACTGCCGACCACCGCTCGAGAGGTACACTATGAGTAAACACAACGACGACTGGGGCTTAGGTGACCTGGGCGACCTGTTCAACGTGGATTTCGGTCCCGCCGGATTTGGGTTCCGCTTCGGTGGAGGCAAATGGAATCGCCGCCGCCGCAGCCAGATGTTCGAGTCGGGTGAAGTAAAGTTCGTAATTCTGCGCCTTCTGCGCGAAAAACCCCGCCATGGCTACGAGATCATCAAGGCGCTCGAGGAGCGCTTGGCTGGGTGCTACACACCTTCAGCCGGGACCGTCTATCCCACCCTCCAGCTGCTCGAAGACCAGGGCTACGTCCGCGTCGTGGAGGAAGAGGGCAAGAAGGTGTACCACATCACGCCCGAGGGCGAAAAGTTCCTCGACGAAAATCGGGACATGATCGAGGACATCTTCGACCGGGTCCGCGATACGGTCAGAAGCTTCGCCGGCGGTCACATGTCCGATCTCAATCATGCGTTTGCCAAGCTCGCTTCGGCAACGTTCAAACGAGCTTGGCGCCGAGGGCCCGACCATCCGGCCGTGCCGCGGGTCATCGAGATCTTGCGGCGAGCCACGAAGGAGATCGAAGAGGAGTGGGACCGGGATTAGCTGACTGTTGAAGAGTCCAATGCTCGGAGGGTACCATGTTTATCCATACCGCGGGCTGGTCCGGCCTGATGACGTTCTTCATCGTCGTGTTCGTCGTCCTGCCGTCGCTTCGGTGGGGACTTTGGGGCGGGCGTTGGGGACGGGGCAGAATGGGCCGGGCGCAATGGTCGAGAATGGATTGGGACGACCGGTCGAATCGGATTCCAAATCGCGAGATCGAGGATCTCCGCGCCGAGCTCGACGCTCGGCTCAGTGAGGTCGACCTGATGCAGAGCCGGGTGACGGAGCTCGAGAACCGGCTCGATTTCGCCGAACGGCTCCTGGCCCAACACCGCGATCCGATGCTTGCACCCACCACCACACCACCAGGCGAAGCCCGGCCATGAAAAAGAGAGCGGAGCCCAAGCGGCGCCCCGACGATTCGAAGAAATCGGCGCCCCACTCCCCGAAGGCCGGTGAGATCTTCCGGGAGCTGTGGCCCAAAGAGCGCCCTCCGATCAGCGTCCAGGACTTCCCCGTCCCGACTCGCCCAACTCGGCCCTGCAAAGGCACATGACCGGCTCGCCCCGAGAGGTCGTCCTCTCGATCAGCGGGCTCGAGAAGCGGTACGCCGAGGTGACGGCGCTGGCCGGACTGGATCTCACGGTCTATGCCGGCGAGTGCTTCGGCCTGCTCGGGCCTAACGGTGCAGGCAAAACGACCACGATCGAGATTTGCGAAGGCCTTACCGAGCCGGACCGCGGCGAAGTTCGGTTGTTCGGCCTCGACCACCAATCCCACGCGAAAGAGATTCGCGCTCGGATCGGCATCTCGCTGCAGGAAACCCAGCTCCCCGAGAAGCTCACCGTTGTCGAGATTGTGAGCCTCTTTCACAGCTTCTATCCCCGCCGGCGACCGGTCGACGAGGCGATTGCAGCCGTGCAGCTCAATGAAAAACGGCGGGCCCGGGTCGGAACGCTCTCGGGCGGCCAGAAGCAGCGGCTCGCGCTGGCTTGCGCGCTCGTCGGCGATCCGGACCTGTTCTTTCTGGACGAGCCGACGACTGGGCTCGATCCGCAGTCGCGCCGCCAGCTCTGGGAGCTGATCGAGCAGTTCAAGGCGGCGGGGCGGACCATTCTGCTTACGACCCACTACATGGACGAGGCCGAGCGCCTCTGCGATCGAGTCGCGATCGTGGACCACGGCAAGATCATCGCGCTGGGAACGCCGCGAGACCTGATCGCCATGTTAGGCGCGGAGCACGTCGTCGAGTTCGCAGTCGAGGGGGAGACCGGTCTCGATGAAGCCGCGCTCGTCCTGCTGCCCGGGGTTGCCGCGGTCCGGCGCCAGAACGGCCGCTACCAGCTCGAGGCGAGGACCGTGCACCTCACCATTCCAGCTCTGCTCGCCCTGCTCCAGCGCGACAGCCGAACGCTGACCGAGCTGGTCACACATACCGCCACGCTCGAGGACCTCTTCGTGCACCTCACTGGGAGACTGCTCCGTGACGGGTAAGCCGGCCGCCGCCGCGCCGCTCGCGTGGCGCGAACGGCCAATCGTGCAGCTCACGCTGGCCCGGTTCCGCGAGTTCTACCGCGAACCGGAGGCGATGTTCTGGACCTTCGTCTTCCCGCTTCTCATGGCCGGGGGGCTGGGCATCGCGTTTCGGAGCAAGCCTCCCGAGGTCTTTACCATCGGCGTGAGCCGATCGGCGCCCGCCGCCGACAAACTGATGGAAGCGTTCGCACGAAACACACAGATCGCTGCCCATCTCGCCGACGATACCACCGGCAATCGTGAGCTCCGAACCGGGAAGATCGCGCTGCTCATCGGAACGGCTGCCGATGGCCGGCTGGCGTACCGGCTCGACGATACCCGTCCCGAGGCGCTCAGCGCCCGGCGGCTTGCAGATGATGCGATTCAGCGGGCAGCGGGCCGTCAAGATCCCGTCACCGTCGGCGACGAGCTCGTGCGCGAGCGCGGCTCGCGCTATATCGACTTTCTCATCCCCGGCCTTCTCGGGATGAACATGATGGGAAGCAGCATCTGGGGTCTCGGGTTTTCCGTCGTCGATCAGCGCCGGAAGAAGCTGCTGAAGCGGTTCATCTCGACGCCGATGTCGCGGGTCGACTACCTCGCCTCGTTCCTCTTCTCGCGCCTCTCGCTGCTTGTGCTCGAGGTCATCGTCATGATCGGCTTCGGCGCCCTCGCCTTCGGCGTGCCGCTTCGGGGATCATGGCTCGCCCTCGGCACGATCTGCCTTTTAGGCGCGCTCGGATTCGGCGGCCTCGGTCTCCTGATCGCGGCCCGGCCGAAGACCGTTGAAGGCGCATCCGGCCTCATGAACCTCGTTATGCTGCCGATGTGGGTGTTCTCGGGCGTGTTCTTCTCGTCGACCAACTTCCCCGCCGCCATGCAGCCCTTCATCAAGGCTCTGCCGCTCACCGCGGTAAACAACGCTCTCCGCGCCAACATGCTCGAGGGCGCCGGCTTCGCCCAGATCTGGCCTGAGCTCACCGTGATCGCCACCTGGCTCGTGGTCTGCTTCGCGCTCGCGCTCCGGCTCTTCAGGTGGAAGTGAAGTACGAGGGGACAGGGGACGGCGAAGTGGCTTAGGCTCGACGGCCGCTAGGTCCAATCCGACCCTCTGATGCCCAGTGCACGCAGTTCCCGTCCCCGGTCCGCTGTCCCCCGTCCTAATCGATACCCTTGAGTCCCGCCAAGATCCGCTCCCGTTGCGGTTCGAGGAACGGTGCGAGGACGACCTTCTCGCCGAGCGTTGCCTCGTCCTCGTCGATTCCGAAGCCGGGGCCGTCTGAGGCGATCTCGAACAGCACTCCGTTCGGTTCCCGGAAGTAGAGGCTCCGAAACCAGTAGCGGTCCACTTTCCCGCTGTTCCCGACGCCGAGATCGTTCAAGTGCTTGGCCCAGGCGTCGTAGTCGCCGTCGGGCGTCCGGAACGCGACATGATGCACGCCACCGGCCCCCTGCTGCGCGACAGGCAAGTCCGGCTGCACCGCGATGTGCAACTCGGCCGAAGGACCTCCTGGTCCCATCTCGTATACGTGCACGGAGTGCTTCGGAGACTCCGGGTGACCATAGTCGCGCACCGGGCGCATGTTGAGGACTCTTTGAAGCACCTTGTCGGTGGTCTCGAGGCTCGGGACGCTGATCTGGATCGGACCGAGGCCACGCACCTGATACTCCGGCGGCACGGGGCTTTGCGACCACGGATACGCCGGCCCGACCCCCGCGTCGTCGACGAGCGCGAGGCGCTGCCCCTCCGGGTCTTCGAACGGTAACGTTAGGCGGCCGTCGCGCTCGGCGACCTCGCCGGCGGTAATTCCTCGGTCGCGCAGGTTGGCCGACCACCACCGCAGCGCGTCGGCGCCGGCAACCCGGAGGAAAGTCCGGGTGATCGACCGGGTGCCGCGGCGCTCCCGCGGCACCGGCCAGTCGAAGAAGGTCAGGTCGGTGCCCGGGCTCCCCTTCCTGTCGGCGTAGAACAAGTGGTATGCGCTCACGTCGTCCTGGTTGACGCTCCGCTTGACCAGACGCATCCCGAGCGTCCTGGTGTAGAACAAGTGGTTCTCGCGGATGCGTGCCGATACAGCGGTCAGGTGATGAATGCCGGTCAAGTCCATAGTGCTCTCTCGAATCAGTCTGCGGTCAGGATCCAGTTGCTTCACGAAGCGCCGGTCGGCGTTAGGCGGCCACGACCGGGCGGCGGGCCAGCAGATTGCCGATCCCGGCCACAATGCCGGCCCCGATTGCGACCGCCACCAAGACCGGCGTCCAGAGCGACCCAAGGCCGGTGACCGCATCGAGCGAGAACCGCCCGGGTCCGGTCAGAGCGATGGCAAGCGCGCCGGCGGCGTACAAGAGCGGAAGCTCGATCCCGTTCACGGTGGCGAACAGGCCATTCTTCCAGTGCACGCTCGCGGCGGCCACGATCATGACGGACACCATCAGCGCCGGCCCGATCGGCCCCAGGAATCCCAGCGCTACCAGGACGCCGCTCACCGCTTCGGTCAGTCCTGCAGCCGCCGCGAACAGCCTGCCCGGCCGGAAGCCGATCGACTCCAAGAACCCGCCGGTGCCGGCGAGCCCGTACCCGCCGAACCAGCCGAAGAGCTTCTGAGCGCCGTGGCCAATCATGAGTACGCCAAGGGCGAGCCGAGCAATGAGCAATCCGGTGCTGAGCGCGGTCGGGTCGAGTGAGGAAATTGGAAACATTGTGCCACCTCCGTAGATGTTGTGACAGTAATTGTTATAACAGACACAGATGCAAGAAGATCAGCCAGGCTCGCGAATCGCGGCCAGTGCGCCGATCACCGTTTCGAGAGTCTTGGCGTCGAGGTCCCCGACCCGGTGGCGCTCGACCGACTCGAGAGCCGGCCCACAATCCTCAGCGATGCGAAGACCCTTCGCAGTGATCCGGGCGGTGACGTGACGGCGGTCGTTGGGGTCCCGCTCCCGTCGCACCAGCCCCGTCTCCTCCATTCGGTCCAGTAGCCGGGACACATCCGGCACGCTGGAAACCAGCCGCTGGCCGACCTCACGTCCGCAGAGCCCAGCCTCACCGGCGCCGCGCAGAATCCTCAGCACGTTGTACTGGGTCGAGGTGATGCCGTGGGGCCGGAGCGCATCATTCAACGCTTGATCGAGCACGCTGGCAGTCCTGAGGACCGCCAAAAGCGCCTCGCTGCTGCGCCGAGGGAACGGCTTGGTCTGTTTGATCTCATCCTGAAGGCGTGCGGGCATGGCGAGATAATAAATGTTATAACATGCATTGTCAAGACCGCGATGTCAGCCGGTCACCTCCAGGCCCCCGCCCTAGACGAATGTCGCAATCTCGGCCAGCGCCTTCCGGGTGAGATCCGGAACCGCGGTCTGGTCTGCTGGATAGCCGACGACCAGAATCAGGAACGCCCGCTCCGAGTCCGGCCGATGCAGAATCGTGTTCAGGAACCCCATCGGATTGGGGGTGTGGGTGAG
>JBDTOH010000031.1:0-20358 GCA_039933355.1 Gemmatimonadota bacterium
CGATTGCTCGGAGACCGGCGACATCTTCGGCGCGATCGCGACCGGCAACATCGTCATCGAAGACAACAGCGTGCAGACACCGT
Source organism: Gemmatimonadota bacterium (assembly GCA_039933355.1). GTDB lineage: Bacteria > Gemmatimonadota > Gemmatimonadetes > Gemmatimonadales > GWC2-71-9 > SHZU01. Next base: position 84 of record JBDTOH010000031.1, read on the forward strand.
TCCAGGTGGGGCCTTATCCGGTGGCGGGCCCTCTTCCGCTGTGGGCCGGAGGTTACGTCGGCGGCTTCGACGACTCACCCGACAACGAGAACTACAATGCATTCCTGTTGACGCTGGGCAACTTCTACGGAGAGGTTCCAAGTCTTCCCGGCTATGCCGGCCCGGCGAACCCGGCCATCCCCAACATCCCAGGTGAGCAATGCGGCGGCGCGGCGGCCGGTTGTATTCGGGTCAGCGGCGGCATGACGCTTGGGCGGGTAGACTACTGGACCTATTGGCCTCTGGGGAGTGGCAATTCATCAGGCTGGGCGGAGCGCCATTTCTACGACGTCTGCGGCGCATCGAACCCTCCGCCGTACTTCCCGACGACGGGCCGGTACTCGAAGAGCCGCTATTACGAGCTCGACCCGGTGTGGGTGAATCAGCTCGGCATCGCCTCGTACTTCAGGGAGCTCCAGAGCCGATAGAACGTCGGCGAGGCCTTCCTGGCTCACGCATGAGCGCCGTGGCTGATCGATCGGCACGGCGCTCATGCGTTGAAGCCGGCCGGCCTCCTGGCTGGCGCCCGGCCCAACCGGTTCGCCGGCCCACGGTCGACCGCCGGACCGAATAAAGTCCGTTGCCGGGCCAACCACGTCATTTCCGGCGCGTAGGGTCGAGTGCGCAGCCGAATAAGTCCATCCCGCGCCAATCGAGTCCGTTTCCGGCGCGCAGGATCGAGTGCGCGGCCGAACAAGTCCAATGCCGCGCCAATCGCGTCCCGTTTCCGGTGCGTAGGGCCGAGTGCGCGGCCGAACAAGTCCAATGCTGCGCCAATCGAGTCCGTTCCCGGTGCGTAGGCGTCGAGCGGCATTGCAGGAGCGTGGTGACCGGCTCATCATCAGGGAAGCGTCACCGCTGATTCGCTCCGGCGCCACAGCGGCCCCGGCTACTACACTCCCGAAGGAGGCAAATGACCAAGGTGGAGATCAAGACCGCGGACGGGATGTGCCCGAGCTATGCGTACCATCCGGGCGGCACCGGGCCCTGGCCCGCCATCCTCGTCTATATGGACGGGATCGGCATCCGTCCGGCGATGCTCGAGATCGGTGAACGGCTCGCAACCTACGGCTACCTCGTGCTGGTGCCCGACCTCTTCTACCGCTCCGGGCCGTACGAGCCGATGGATGCACGCGTCGTGTTCAGCGACCCGGCAAAGCGGAAGGTCTTGATGGAGAAGTTCTTCGCGCTCGCGACGCAGGCGAAGATCATGTCCGATACCCGCGCCTTCCTCGACTACCTCTCGGAGAGCGGCGACGTCACGCCGGGCGGGATCGGCACCACCGGGTACTGCATGGGTGGCGCGATGTCGCTTGCCGCGGCGGGCAGCTATCCGGACCGGATCGTCGCAGCCGCTTCGTATCATGGCGGCCGGCTCGCGACCGACGCGCCGGACAGCCCGCACCGGCTCGCCCCGAAGATGCAGGCGCGGGTCTACGTCGCGGGCGCAATAGAAGACGCGTCGTTTCCCGACGAGATGAAAGCGCGACTGGAAGCGGCGCTGACCGAGGCCGGCGTCGACCACACGATCGAGACCTACCAAGCCAGGCACGGCTGGGTCCTTCGCGATACGGACGCCTACGACCCGGCGGCCGCCGAACGGCACTGGCAGACGATGGTCGCGCTGTTCGACGCGACGCTCGAGCACTAGCCGGCCGTGGCCGAGCTCTCCAAGCTTCCCCTCAAATACCGGCTCCCGCTCGCCCTGTACCGGTGGCGAGTGCTCGATCCGACGCCCCTGGTGACGATGGGGAAGCCGCTCACAGAGGCCCGAGTCGCCATCGCGACCAGCGCGGGGCTCTACCTCGCGGGTCGCGACCCTCCGTTCGAGTCGCGTCGAGGAGGCGACCCGAGCGTCCGCTGGATCGACGCGGACACGGAGCCATCCTCTCTCGCGATCGGCCAGACGAGCGAAGCCTTCGATCGGACGCCGCTGGAACGAGATCGCAACGAGGGATTCCCGATCGAACCGCTGCGCGAGATCGTAGCGGCGGGCGGGATCGGCTCCATCGCGAGAGAGCATCCGAGCTTCAACGGATCGATGACCGCGCCGGGACGATTCACTCGGGACACCGCGCCCACCATAGCAGCCACGCTGAGCCGCAATCAGGTGGATGCCGTCCTCCTCGTGCCGGTCTGACCGATGTGCACGCAGTCGGTCGGACTGCTTGCGGGAGTGCTGGAAGCGTCGGGAATCGCGACCGTGTGTATCGCGCTCCTCCGTGGGGTTGCGGTCAGGATGGGGATTCCCCGCGCCCTCGCCGTGCCGTTCCCGTTCGGAGCCCCGCTCGGGGGCGGCGGCCGGGCCCTCCGGCTCCGGGTCGTCTCCCAGGGACTCGCCCTGTTGGGTCGTACCGGGCCCGGGCCGATCCTGGTTGATTTCGCGGTCGGCCAATCTGGGGAAGACCTGCCCGGCCGCTGACGCCACCTATTATTACACTAGGCTCGCCTGCCAGGCGGGCCTCGGACCGACACCGACCAGGATCTCCGGGACCATGAGCGACTCCGAGCACTACTACCATGCGCCCGACCTCGGCCGCTTCGCCGAGCTCGGCAAAGGATCACCCAAGCTGTGGGAAGCGTTCTCCGCGTGGTACGGGGCGGTGTTCGCGGAGGGAGCGCTGTCGGCCCGGGAGAAAGCGCTGATCGCGCTCGCCGTCGCCCATACGGTTCAGTGCCCCTACTGCATCGACGCCTTCACGACGGCGTCGCTCGAGCAGGGGTCCAACGAGCAGCAGATGACGGAGGCAGTCCACGTCGCCGCGGCGATCCGGGGCGGCGCCACGCTGGTGCACGGGGTCCAGATGCGAAACCATCTCGAGCGGTTAGGCATGTAGGGATGACGGTCTTGCCGACGCTCCAGAAGCAGCGCCATCCGCTCGCGTCGGGTGCGGCGCAGCGGGCCAGGCTGGCCGAGCTGCCCGCGGCCCGGAGCTTCGAGTCGGCGCTGGCGTCGGCGGGTCTCTGGCCGCTCCGCGCGACCGGGACCCAAGTCCTTCAGATCAACGTCGGCAAGAAGTGCAACCAGACCTGCCGCCACTGCCACGTGGATGCGGGGCCGGACCGGACCGAGACGATGCCGGCGGAGGTCGTGGATGCCTGCCTCGCCGTGCTCGCCGATCATCCGATCCCAACCCTCGACATCACCGGCGGCGCACCCGAGCTGCATCCCGACTTCGACCGGATCGTGACGACCGCGCGCCGGCTCGGCCGCCACGTCATGGACCGCTGCAATCTGACCATCACGCGGCTGCCTAACTACCGCTATCTGCCCCGCTTCCTCGCGGACCATCGGGTCGAGATCGTGGCGTCGCTCCCGTATTTTCAGGCGGCTCAGACCGACGCTCAGCGGGGTGACGGGGTGTTCGCGGACTCGATCGCGGCGCTCCAGGAGCTCAACGGGCTCGGCTACGGCGACCCGGCCAGCGGGCTCGTGCTCAATCTGGTCGCGAACCCGGTCGGCGCCTTTCTGCCGCCCAATCAGGCCGCCGCCGAGCGGGAGTGGAAGGAACGGCTGGGGCGCTCGTACGGCATCGTGTTCAATCATCTCTACACCATCACCAACATGCCGATCAGCCGGTTCCTGGAGCACCTCGAGCGCAAGGGACAGACCGCGGCATACCTGGACCGGCTGATCCAGGCCTTCAACCCGGGCGCGGCGGCCGGCGTCATGTGCCGGACGATGCTGTCGGTGGGCTGGGACGGGACCCTCTACGACTGCGACTTCAACCAGCAGCTCGACCTTCCGGTCGAATCGGCGGCGCCACGTACCATCTTCGACTTCGCGCTCGAGGCGGCGGCGAATCGGGCGGTGGCCGTCGGGGCCCACTGCTTCGGGTGCACGGCCGGCGCGGGGTCGAGCTGCGGCGGCGCGCTCGATGCCTAACGGCGATCCGGAGATCGCGATCTTCCTCAAAGCTCCCCGTCCCGGCGGAGTGAAGACTCGGCTGGCCGGCGAGATCGGTGAGGCCGGCGCGGTCGCGCTGTATCGGCGGCTCGCGGAAGATCGGCTGGTGGCGGCCCGAGAGACCGGCTGGCCGGTGGTGATCTGGTACGCACCCGCAGACGGGTACGGCGACGTCTCGGACTGGCTCGGACCCGCCTGGAGGTACCGGCCGCAGCCGGACGGCGATCTGGGCGAGCGGATGGCACTGGCGTTCGGAGCGGAGCCCGGGAGCGTGGTGATCGTGATCGGCGGCGACTGTCCGGGCCTCACGACCGAGGTGCTCCAGCAGGCCGGCGCGGCGCTGGAGCGGGCTCCCGTCGTGCTCGGCCCTGCTCTGGACGGCGGGTACTACTTGATCGGCGGCCGGTGTCCGGTGCCCGACCTCTTCTCCGCGATGCCGTGGAGCACGGAGGGCGTCATCGCCGAGACGCGGCGGCGCCTCGAGGCCGCGGGCGTCGAATGGGTGGAGCGTCCCGTGCTCCGGGACGTGGATACGTCGGCGGACGCGCGGGCGGGGGGGTTCAGCGTTTGAGCGCTCCGGCAACCCGGTTCTCATGACGCCGGCTCCAGCGGCGGCCCCGCGCCGCGCGATCCCGTGGGTCAAGATCGGATGCGGGGTCATCCTGCTCGTCGGCCTCGTGTTAGGCGGGCGCCGGCTGGCGGGCCTGATCCCCGGTCTCACGGCGGAGATCCGGAGCCTGGGATCTTTGGCGCCGGTCATCTTCGTGATCGCTTATACGGTGGCCGTGGTGGCGTTCGTGCCCGGGTCGCTGCTCACGCTGGCCGCGGGCGCGCTGTTCGGCCTCGCCGGCGGCACCCTGGTCGCATTTCTCGGCGCCATGTTAGGCTCGGCGCTGGCGTTTCTGGTCGCGCGCTATGGGGCACGAGCGAGGATCGAGCGGCTGCTCGCCGGCAACGAGCGCTTCGCCGCGATCGACCGCGCCATCGGGACCGAGGGCCGGAAGATCGTGTTTCTGCTCCGGCTCTCGCCGGTGTTTCCGTTCAACCTGCTCAACTACGCGCTGGGGCTCACCCGGGTCCGTTTCGCCGACTACCTGCTGGCCGGCTTGGGCATGCTGCCCGGCACGATCCTCTACGTCTACTACGGGCGGGTGGCCGGCGACGCCGCCGCGCTGGCCGGCGGGGTCACCGCCCCGCGCGGCGCCGCTTACTACGTGGTGTTAGGCGCCGGTCTCGCGGCCACGCTCGTCGTCACGTTCCTCATCACCAGGATGGCGCGCCGGGCGCTGGCGGAGGCCGTCACATGAGCCTGCCAGGGCCGGCACTGCTCCCGGACGACGAGCACGACCGCGCCCTCTTGGCGCTGGTGCATCCGGCAGACTGGGTGAACCCGACGCCGCGGAAGCGGTACCACCTCGTCGTGCTCGGCGCCGGAACCGGAGGGTTGGTGACCGCGGCCGTGGCCGCGGGGCTCGGCGCTCGGGTCGCGCTGATCGAGCGCCATCTCATGGGCGGCGACTGTCTCAACGTCGGCTGCGTGCCGTCGAAGGCGATGATCGCGGCCGCGCGAAGCTGGGAGGCGGCGCGCGCGTCGCACGCGCGGTTTGGCGGCCCCGAGGCCGAGGGGACGGGCGACTTCTCGGCAGTGATGGCGCGGATGCGCCGAATCCGCGCCGGACTCGCGCCGATCGACGGCGCTCGCCGGTTCACCGAGTTGGGCGTCGATGTGTTCCTCGGGCACGGGAGCTTCACGTCGGCGGACACGATCGAGGTCGGCGGCGCGACGCTCCAGTTCCGTCGGGCCGTGATCGCAACCGGTGCCCGGCCCCGCGTCCCGCCGATTCCGGGCCTCGCGGAGGCCGGCTACCTGACGAATGAATCGGTGTTTTCGTTGACGGCGCTCCCCGCCACGCTGGCGATCGTCGGGGGCGGACCGATCGGGTGCGAGCTGGCGCAGGCGTTCGCTCGCTTCGGCTCGAAGGTCACACTGATCACCGACGAGGGAATCCTCGCTCGAGAGGGGGCGCACGTCGCGGAGATCATCGCGGCCCGGCTCGAGCGCGACGGCGTCGGAATCATGGCCCGGAGCACGGTCGCCGGGGTCGAGCAGGGCGACCGGGGCGCCGTCCTCACGGTCGCGGGCGCGGGCGGCACGAGCCGGATCGGCGCCGAGCGGATTCTGGTCGCCGCGGGGAGAACGCCTAACGTGGACGGCATGGGGCTCGACCGGGCCGGAGTGGACGCCACGCCGCTCGGTGTGACCGTGGATGACCGGCTCCGAACGACGAACCCGCGAGTCTACGCGGTGGGTGACGTTTGCACCGGCGAGCGGTTCACCCACGTCGCGGACGCCCATGCCCGGCTCGTGGTGCAGAACGCGCTGTTCTTCGGGCGGGGCAAGGCCGGCGCGCTCGTGATCCCGCGGTGCACGTACACGGACCCCGAGGTCGCGCAGGTCGGCCTCACCGCCGAGGGGGCAGCCACGCGAGGCCTCGCGGTGGACACGATCGAGGTCGGGCTCGAGCATCTCGACCGGTCGGTGCTCGACGGCGATGCCGAAGGGTTCCTCGAAGTCGTGCTCGCGAAGGGCAGCGATCGGATCCTCGGCGCCACCCTGGTCGCTCCCCACGCCGGTGATTCGGTCGGAGAGCTCACTCTCGCGATCACCAATCGGCTCGGCCTCGGCGCCATCGGCCGAACCATTCACCCGTACCCGACCCGCGGCGAGGTGTTTCGGAAGGCGGCCGATCAATGGCGCCGGCGCAAGCTGACACCGTTCGTCCAGTCGCTCTTCCGCCGGTGGTTCGCGCTGCTCGGTTGATGAAGCCGGCACCGGCACCGGGCGGAGCGGGACGGGACCTCAGCGTCGTAGTCCCGGTTGGGCCCGGCGATGCGGCGTGGCAGTCGCTGGTGCCGGCGGTGCGGAAGCTCCTCCCGGAGTGCGAGATCGTGCTTTCAGTCTGCGAGCGGACCGCCCAAGTGCCGGCAGGCGTTCTCGTCGTATCCGGACCGGCCGGCCGGGCGGCCCAGCTCAACCGCGGGGCGAGCATCGCAGCCGGACAGTGGCTCTGGTTCCTTCACGCCGACTCGACGCTCGGCCCCGGCGCCGGCGCGGCGCTCTTCGGATTCCTCGCGGGAGCGGGCGATCGGATCGGCCACTTTCGGCTCGGGTTCGCGCCGGACGGTCCTTGGGCAACCCGGCTCAACGCGACCTGCGCCAATCTGCGGTCGCGCTGGTTAGGCATTCCGTTCGGCGACCAAGGGTTGATCGTCTCGCGCCGCGTATGGGAGGCAGTGGGCCCCTATGACGAGGGGTTCGGGCGAGGCGAGGATCTCGAGCTCGTGGTGCGGGCGCGAGCGCGCGGAATCCGAACGGTCGAGCTCGGTGCCACGCTCACCACGAGCGCCCGGCGGTACCGAGAACAGGGTTGGCTTCGCACGACATTACGGCACGGCTGGTGGACGGTCCAGCAGATCCGCCGAGCCCGCAGGGGCCGAGAGGGGTCGGTTGTCGATCGGTCCGACGAGTGACATCTTTGGCGTTCCCGCCTTCCCGGACCTTTCTATGAAGCTCGCTCGAGTCGTCTTTGGTCTTGGCGTTGTGGCGTTTCTGCTTCTCGCGCTCGCGGGGCCTGGCAGCCGGCTTGGGCTTTGGCAGTTCGGCACCGGTTTCAAGTTCATTCAGTGGGGCTTCTTCCTTGGCTGCGGCGTGGTCGTGCTTGCGCTCATCGCCGCCGTGGCGTCGAGGCCGTTCCGCTCCAAGGGGCCGCTGTTGGCCGGCGCGCTGCTGCTCGGCGGGATCGCCGCGTTTCTGCCGTTCTATGTTCTGCGCCAGGCGAAGTCGGTTCCTCCGATTCATGACGTGACAACCGACCTCGAAGACCCGCCGGTGTTCGTTGCCGTGCTCCCGCTTCGGGCGGACGCCCCGAACCCGGCGGCGTATGGCGGCCCCGAGGTCGCGGCCGCTCAGCGGAAGGGCTACCCCGACCTCCACCCGCTCGAGATTGCGGCGCCGGCCCCGGCCGCGTTTGCCCGGGCCGCCGAGGCTGCCCGCAGGATGGGCTGGGCAATCGTCGCCACGGATTCCGCGTCGGGCCGAATCGAGGCCACCGCGACGACCCCGTGGTTCGGGTTCAAGGACGATGTGGTGGTCAGGGTCCGGCCGGCTCAGACGGGGAGCCGGATCGACGTGCGGTCGGTGTCTCGGGTGGGTGGGAGCGACGTTGGAACCAACGCAAAAAGAATCCGGAGCTATCTCGCACAGGTTCGGGGGTCATAAGGAGAGCACGAAGATGATCAAGGTCAGCGTGATGTACCCCAATACGCCGGGCGCTCGATTCGACCATGCGTACTACCGCGACACGCATCTGCCGCTCTTGAAAGCGAGGATGGGCGATAGCTGCAAGCACTACACGATCGACAAAGGTCTCGGCGGCGGCGCGCCCGGCGCTCCGGCAACCTACATCGGCATGTGTCACATCTTCTGTGATTCCGTCGAGGCGTTTCAGTCGGGCTTTGGTCCTCATGCGCGGGAGATCATGGCCGACATTCCGAACTACACCGATCTCGCTCCGGTCATCCAGATGAGCGAGGTCGTCGTCGGCTAGGGCGTGGACCTCCGCCCGGCGCGCTCGAGGATCCCTCTAGCGTAGCGGCTTGAAGCGGCTGCGGGCGCACGCTCGACGGCCCGCGCCCGGGCTGACGTTAGGCGGTGACGGGTGTACCCCTCCGTTACCGCGCCGTGAGACTTCGGCTGGGCGGTATCTCGGTTGGAGAGGCATCTGGGCGGCGGGGATCTGGGCTGGATGAGGACGGATTCGGCGGATGAGCGGATACATCTGATCGATCGCGTTTTATCGGGCTACTTGGCGTTGAATTGACGATGGGGGATTGAGGATGTGGTCGAGATTGGGGGATGGCGCCTTTTGAACTTGTCGAGGGGGTGCTGACCCAGTCGGTGATTGGAGCGTTTTATGAGGTGTACAACACGCTCGGGTACGGGTTCTTAGAGCACATCTACTTGAGGGCTCTCCAGCGCGAGTTGGTGGCTCGTGGTCATTGGGTTGATCGGGAGGTTGTGGTTCGAGTTTTCTACAAGGGAGAGGAGATTGCGGCGCAGCGGCTGGATATGGTGGTTGACGACAAGTTGGTCTTGGAGATCAAGTCCACCGACCGGCTGAGCCGAGGCGCAAGCAGGCAGGTCTACAATTACCTGCGGGCCACCAATCTCGAAGTGGGGCTGCTGTTCCACTTCGGCCCCCAGCCCGCCTTCTATCGGGAAGTCTGCCGGAATATTCGATCCTAAGGTCGAATGAGCTTTGAGCTACAACGATGTACCATAGATCAGCTCCGTCCGCCCAATCCGCTGTATCCGCAATACCGTCCTAGATCCCCGCCGGCAAACCCTAGAGCCATCGACGCGGCGCATCGTCAGTAAGCCCGCGAAAACTCAGGGCCGACCGGGCGCCTTACCGATACCCGGCGGCCTGCAGCTCGAACAGCTCGGCGTATCGCCCCCGCTGAGCCAAGAGCTCGGCGTGGGTCCCCATCGCCTCGACCTGACCGTCCGCGAGGACCAGGATCCGATCCGCCATCCGCACGCTGGAGAACCGGTGAGAGATCAGCACCGCCGTCTTCCCCTCGCTCAGCTCCTTGAAGCGCTGGAACACTTCGAACTCCGCCCTGGCATCGAGCGCCGCGGTGGGCTCGTCGAGGATCAAGAGCTGCGCGTCGCGCATGTAGGCTCTCGCAATGGCGATCTTCTGCCATTCGCCGCCCGAGAGGTCGACGCCTCCCTTGAAGCGCTTTCCGATCATCTGATCGTAACCCGCGGGCAAGCCCCTAATCACGCCGTCCGCCAGGCTCCGCTCGGCGGCCGACTGGATCCGGGCGCGGTCATCCCGGGCCTCGATCCGGCCGACCGCGATGTTCTCGGCCGCCGTCAAATTGTAGCGCACGAAATCTTGAAAGATCACGCCCAGGTTGGCGCGGAGGTCCGCGAGGTCGTACGCCTTGAGGTCGTGGCCATCGAGCAGAATCCGTCCCTCGTCGGGATCGTAGAGCCGAGCGAGCAACTTGACGAGCGTGGTCTTGCCGGCGCCGTTCTCGCCGACGAGCGCGAGCACTTCGCCCGCGTGGAGGGAGAACGTCAGGTGCCGCACGGCCCACTTCTCGACGCCGGGGTAGCGGAACCCTACATCTTCGAAGTCGAAGCCGCGCGCGATCGGGGTTGGAAGGGGACGCGGGTTATCCGGTGAGAGGATCTCCGGCTGGATCTCGAAGAACGAGAAGAGGTCGTCGAGATAGAGCGCCTGCCCCGCCGTTTCCGAGAAGCCGATCAATAGATTCTCGAGCAGATTGCGGAGCCGGCGGAACGATCCCGCCAGAAAGGTCAGGTCGCCGATCGTGAACCGGCCGCGCAGCGTGCTCCAGGCCAGGTACGCGTAGGCGACGTAGTATCCCACCGTTCCGAGGGTGGTCAGCACGCCGCCCCAGCCCGCGCGCCGCACCGCCAGCGCCCGGTTGGCCTTGAAGAGGGCCGCCGAGAGGCGACGGTAGCGGTCGATGAGGAAGCCGCTGAGGCCGAAGATCTTGACCTCTTTGGCGCTCTCGACGCTCGCCGCGGTTTGCCGGACGTAGTCGAGCTCGCGGCGCTCGGGAGTCCGCGCGTACGCGAGCGAGTAGCTCTGCGCATTGAAGTGCGCCTCGCCGACGAACGCGGGCACGAGCGCGAGCGCCAGGAGGAGGATCAGCCAAGGCGCGTAGATCATCAGCCCCGCGGCGAAGCTGGTCACCGTGACGATGTCCTGCGCCTGGCCGAACAGCTGGCTCATCAGCGCCATCCGGCCGGTCGTCTGCCGTCGGGCCCGCTCCAGCCGATCCTGGAGCTCGCTGTCCTCGAAGTCCTCGAGGTCGAGCGTCGCCGCGTGCTCCATCAGCCGGATGCTGGTCGCGTTGGTGAACTGCTCCGAGAGGAGAGCATCGAGCAGCGACACGACCCGCCCGAGCACATCGGACAGGACCGCGAGCGAAAACTCGCCGACCAGGAGCCAGACGAGACGGTTGATGAGTCCGCTCGAGAACCATTCGGCGAGGTTTCCGGGAGCGCCTGGGATCCCGGCCAGTCGGAGCACCTCGTCGATGATGAGCTTCCCGACGAACAGCGTGGCGACGGGAAGGAGGGCCCGGACGAGGCGGAGAACGAGCGTGAGGACGGTGTAGAGCGGACTCGTGTCCCAGATCAGCTTGAGGAACGGCGGCAGATTCCTGAGCGCTCCGAGGCGCTCACGCCACGACTTGCGCGCCGAGGGTGGCAGGCCGCTTGCGCCTCGTGGCGGGGCCGCCGCGCGAGCGCCCATGTCATAGTGCTTCGGCATTCGGCAATCATAACCGGAGCCAAGGCTCAAGGGCGTGGTGATTCGGCGGCACGGCTGCACCCTTGCGGAGCGCTACTTCAACGGCGACGACGCGGCGTCGCTGCACGACATCCGGTCGGCCACCAAGAGCATCACGTCCACCCTCGTCGGGATCGCGATTCAGCAGGGGCTCATCAAGTGCGTCGACGAACCGATGACCGGGCTGCTGCCGGCCGGCATGCTATCCGCCGAGCAACGGTTCCGGTTGCGCGATGTGCTCACGATGCGATCGGGCCTCGACTCGGACGATCGCGACTCGTTGGCTGCCGCGGGAATGAGAATCGATTGGACGAGAGCACCGATTGGACCGCGTTCGTCCACACGGTGCCGATGAAGTGGCCGCCCGGTGAGCGCTACGTCTACTCCTCACTCAATGCGTTTCTGGCAGGCGCGGTGGTGGAGCACGCGAGCCGGATGGCGCTCCAAGACTTTGCCGAGCGGTATTTCTTCGGCCCGATAGGCATCGAGCGATTTCGGTGGCGGCGCGGCCCGAACGGCGAGGGCGTCGGGCAAGGCAATCTCTCGATTACCGCGCGTGACATGGTGAAGATCGGAGAGTTGTTCGAGCGGCGGGGTCGGCTGGGCGATCGTCAGATCGTCGACAGCCTGTGGGTTGGTGAAGCGCTCGCCTCGCGCACCGACATTGGCGCGGCCGATCGTTATGCGGACGGCTACGGCTACATATGGTATTCAAAGCGGTACGACCACGGCGGCACATCAACGACCGTTCATTTCGCGTCCGGCAACGGCGGCAACAAGATCTACCTCGTGCCTGCCTCCGATCTCGTCATCGCGATCACGTCGAGCGCGTATGGGCGGGGCTACGGGCAGCAGCGGTCGGAGCGGATTCTGCTCCGGGTCCTCGATGCCATAGACAGCGCGAGCAAATAACGCTGCGCCGGTCTCGAGGGGTTACGGATGGACCTCGATGATCTGATCGCGCCGGGTCCCCACGCTCACATACCGAATCGGGGCCTCGGCGAGCTGCTCGAGCCGGTCCAGGTAGGCCCTGGCCGGCTTGGGGAGATCCGCGAGCGATCGGGCCGCTCCGGTCGTCGCCTTCCATCCGGGCAGCGTCTCATAGACCGGTTTCACCCGGCCGAGCGCCGCCACTTCGGACGGCATATCGGGGAAGAGCTCGCCCTCGAGCTCGTAGGCGACGCCGACCGGGATCTCGTCGAACGTGTCGAGCACGTCGAGCTTGGTCACCGCGAGGCCGGTGAGCCCGTTCACCCGGACCGCGTAGCGCACGACCGGTGCGTCGAACCAGCCGCATCGGCGGGGACGCCCGGTGACCGCTCCGAACTCGCCGCCTAACTGGCGGAGCTGTTCCTCGACCCCGTCCGCCGCGAGCGTGGGCAGGGGGCCGTTCCCGACCCTCGTGGTATACGCCTTTACGACGCCTAACACCTGGTCGATCCGGGTCGGCCCGATCCCCGCGCCCACCGACGCGCCGCCGGCCGTCGTGTTCGACGACGTCACGAACGGATACGTCCCGTGGTCCACGTCGAGGAGAGCGCCCTGGGCGCCTTCGAGGAGGACCCGCTTCCGGCTCTGGAGCGCGCGATGGAGATAGAGGCCGGTGTCGGTGGTGATCGCGAGCAGTTTGGGGGCCGCCCGCTCGACGAGCGCAATGTGGTCGCCGAGATCCGCGCGCTCGGCGGCGCCGGCGAGCGCGAGGAGCTGATTGGCGCGCTCAACCCGGTCCTTGAGCGTCTCGCGGAGAGAGGCCAGATCGCGGAGCGACCCGACCCGCACACCACGCCGGCCGTACTTGTCCTCGTAGGCCGGGCCGATGCCCCGCTTGGTCGTGCCGATCTGCTGCCGCTGCTCTTCCGCCGCGTCGATCAGCTTGTGATAGGGCAGCACGAGATGAGCGCGGTCCGAGACGAGCAGGCGGCCGGCGGTCTGGATCCCCCGAGCGTCGAGCGCGTCGAGCTCCTGGAAGAGCGCCTCGGGATCGAGCACGACCCCATTCCCGAGCACGCAGACCGCGCTCGGCTGGAGGATCCCGCTCGGAATCAGCCGCAGGATGAACTGCGAATCCCCGATGACCACCGTGTGGCCCGCGTTCGCGCCGCCCTGATAGCGGACCACGACGTCCGCGCTCTCGGCAAGGACGTCGACCAGCTTTCCTTTGCCTTCGTCGCCCCATTGGGTGCCGACGACGACCAAGCAGGACGTTCCTGGTCCAAACATCAGCGAAGCTCCTCCGTGCCCTGGCTCATCGTTTCGATCTGATCGCCGCGCGCGGCACCCCCTGGTAGGCGCGCGCCGTCTCCTCCAAGATCACGCCGGCCTTGGCCAGCTCATCGGCGTGTTGCGCGAACGTCTGCATGCCGGTCGACCCGTAACCCGCCGTGATGATCTCCTTGAGATCGACGATGCGGGCCGGATCTCGGAGGCACTCGCGCACCGAGGGCATCGTGAGGAGGACTTCCATCGCGAGGACCCGGCCCGATTCGTCCTTCCGCGGCAACAGCTGCTGCGACACGATCCCGATCAGCGCCTCAGCAAACCGGACCCGACCGATCTCGAGCTCCTCCCGGGGCAACATCGCCATGATCTGCCCGATCGTCGTCAGGACGTCGGGAGTGGGCATCGCGCCGATCACGAGCCGGCCCGTCTCGGCGGCTTTGATCGCGGCGTCGACGGTCTGCGGGTCGCGAATGTCGCCGAGGACGATGACGTCGGGATCCTGGCGGAGGGCGGCGCGGATGCCGGTGTTCACCGACGCCGTGTCAACGCCGACCTCGCGCTGGGTGATCGAGCTGCGCAGATCGCGGTGGAGAAACTCGATCGGATCTTCCACGGTCACGATGTGGCGCTGCTGGGTCTGGTTCATGTAGTGGAGCATCGCGGCGATGGTCGAGCTCTTGCCGCTTCCGCTCACGCCGGTGAGGAGGACGAGGCCGGAGTTCGCATCGGCCAAAGTTCTCACCACACCCGGCAACCCCAGCTCATCCAACGTGGGGATCACGAACGGGATCACCCGCATAACGATCATGATGGACGAGCGCTGGCGGAGGATGTTGACCCTGAACCGGCCGACTCCGGCCATGCCCCAGCTGCAATCGTAGTCCTGGATCGTCTCGAGCCGAGCCGGGTCCTGCTCGCCGCCCATGAGCTTGAGCGCGATCGAGCTGGTCTGATCAGGACGGAGTCGCTGCTTCGTGAGGGCGACCAGCTTCCCGTCGATCCGGGCTCTGAACAGATCTCCGGCCTTGATGTGAAGATCGCTGGCGCCCCGCTCGACGGCCGCTTTGATGATGCGCTCGATCGGGGTGGTCGGCATCACTCGCCGGCCGGCGGTAGGAAGCCGATCTGCGCTTCGACGCCTGTCATGGTGTCGCGAGCGATTGCCCGAGCTCGCTCGGCACCGTCGGCGAGGATCGCGTCGACCCGCGCCGGATCGCTCCGAAGCGCCAGGCCGCGCTCGCGGATCGGTGCCAGTGTCGAGGACATCGAATCGGCGAGGACGCGCTTGCAGTCGAGGCACCCCCAGCCCGCGGTCCGGCACTTCACCGCGACTTCCGTCACCACATCCGGCGGCGAGAAGTGCTGGTGCAGCGTGTAGAGATTGCAGATCTCGGGAGTGCCCGGATCCTTCCGAGTCTTCCGGGCCGGGTCGGTCATCGCGGGCCGGAGCTTTTCCCAGATCTGTTCCGGCGTCTCGAACAGGCCGATCGTGTTGCCCAAGCTCTTCGACATCTTCGACTGGCCGTCCAGACCCATGATTCGCTTCGCGGCCGTCAGCAGGGCTTGAGGCTCAGGAAAGAAGCTCTCGCCCCCGGCGAACTGGGCGTTCCAGCGCCGGGCGACCTCGCGGGACAGCTCGAGGTGCTGGACTTGGTCCTCGCCGACCGGGACCTTGTTCGCTTTGTAGAGGAGAATGTCGGCGGCCTGGAGCACCGGATACATGAGCAGGCCCGACGGCACGCTGTCCATCCGCTGTGACTTATCTTTGAACTGCGTCATCCGCTCGAGCTCGCCGATCGGCGTGACATTCGTGAGAAACCATTGGAGCCGAGTGTGCTCCGGCACGTGCGACTGCACGAAGACGATGGCCCGGTCCGGCTGGATGCCGGACGCGAGAAGCCCGATCGCCATCTCACGCGTACGCCCGGCGAGAAGCTCCGGCTCGAACTTGAGGGTGAGGACATGGAGGTCGACGACGCAGTAGACGCAATCATATTCGTATTGCAGCTCGGCCCAGTTCTTCACGGCGCCAAGCCAGTTGCCGATGTGAAGCTCGCCGGTGGGCTGAATGCCGGAAAAGACGCGATCCATTAGGGGCAAGCTAGCGACCACTCAGGCGACGGGCAAGATGAATTCTTCCTTGGACTTAACCGCGATTGCCAGGCGCGCCGCCGAGCGGGCGGCGGCGTATTTGCGCGGCGTGGACCGGCCCGCCGACCCGTCGGCTTGGACCGAAAAGGGACATCACGACTTCGTCACCGACGTGGACCGCACTTCCGAGGCAATCATCGCGGAAGTTCTCACGCGGGCGACGCCGGGATCGACCCTAGTCGCTGAGGAGTCCGCTCCCGAGATCGCGACGAAGGGGCTCGTCTGGATCGTCGACCCCATCGATGGAACGACCAATTTCATCCACGGCTTTCCCGTCTACGCGGTCTCCATTGCAGCGGCAATCGACGGAGTTCTCGAGGCGGCCGTCGTGCTTCACGTTGGCCCGGATACATGCTACCATGCAACCAGAGGCCAAGGCGCCTGGCTCGGCACCACCCGGCTCGCGGTCTCCCAAATCACCGACCCCAAGCACGCACTGATCGGGACGGGCTTTCCGTTCAAGCACTTGGGTGGGCTGGCGACATATCAGCGGCAGCTGGAGCGGGTGATCCCGGCGACCAGTGGGATTCGCCGAGCCGGCTCGGCGGCGCTCGATCTCGCGTGGGTGGCGGCGGGGGCGTTCGACGGGTTTTGGGAGCTGATGCTGGCCCCTTGGGACATCGCCGCGGGCTTGTTACTGGTCCGGGAAGCGGGCGGGGTCGCCACGGATCTCCGGGGTCGAGACGTTGGGGCGGAGCACACCGGCGTCGTCGCCGGTAACCCCGCGATTGCGCAGTGGTTGCTGACACAGATAGGAGCGCCGAGTGGGGCGGGATCGCCGGAGCCGTGAATCTGGCGCACGGCTTGCCACTTCGACCGGCGGCAGGGCTAACGGGTCACTATTTCACACGCTAACGTACGATTTCGTGGACAATGTGTCCCGGACAACGTGTCATCATCGAGCGGGAGTGGTG
Organism: Gemmatimonadota bacterium; assembly: GCA_039933355.1. GTDB lineage: Bacteria > Gemmatimonadota > Gemmatimonadetes > Gemmatimonadales > GWC2-71-9 > SHZU01. The sequence goes on from JBDTOH010000031.1 coordinate 16,709, forward strand.
TGCGCGACCTCATTCTTTTCGACTTCGGGGGGACGCTCGATGCTGACGGCGAACGGTGGAGCATTCGGTTTCACCGGGCGTATCGACAGGTAGGAGGCCGGGCGAGTTTTGCCGAGTTCGAGCCCGCGTTTCGGCGCTCGGACAAGATGCTGGGGGCCATCCCGCAGATCTTTGGGGTCGGGTTCGACGTAATGGTGGAGGCCCAGGCGGAGATTCTGGCGGGCCTGATTCCGGACGCACGGACGCTCCCGATGCAGCGCGCGGCACGACTGTTTGCCGCTGAAACGAAGGAGACAGTCGCCCGTAATCGTGGGATACTCGTGGGGTTCAAGGAAAGGTATCGGCTGGGGATCGTGGCGAATTTCACCGGCAACCTCAGCGTCTGCCTCGATGAGCTCGAGCTTTCAGCGCTGTTCGATGTCGTCGCCGATTCGGGCGCGATCGGGATTGAGAAGCCGGATCCCGCAATCTTTCGATGGGTGACTGCGCGAGTCCCTCCCGGCAGCGCGCCGGTGTGGATGATCGGGGACAACTTCGACGCCGACATTCGGCCGGCCGCTTCTTTGGGCTTCAACACCTGCTGGCTCGCCCCCGCCAGACGGGTCGAGCCGAGCCCCGGCCTCGCGACCAAACGGGCCGCGAGCTTGCCCGACGTCCTGGCGTTCTTCGCATGAAGCACGCCCTCATTCTCGCCGGCGGGGAGGGCTCCCGGTTCCGGGACGACGGCGTCCCGACGCCCAAAGCGACGGTCGAGATCAACGGCCGGCCGCAGCTGCTGCGGCTGCTCGACCGACTGGTGGGGCTCGGGGCGGAAACGGTGACCTGCATGATTCGCTCGGGGATCGAGCTCCCGCCGATCAACGTTAGGCATGCCCGCCCGCTCGAGCTGGTTTTCCATCGGTGCAACACGCCCTCGCCCGTGCACACGTTGGCGGCCGGTCTTCGAATCGTTCCGCCCGGCCCGGTGCTCTGCCTCATGGTCGACACCGTCATGCCCGCCGAGGACTGGGAGAAGGTCTATTCGGGAGCTGGAGCGCGGCTCGCCGCGGGAGCAACGGCGGTGCTGGCCGTGACCCCGTACGTGGACGACGAGCGGGCCCTCTACGTCGAGGCGGCGGGCGAGCGGATCATCGGCCTTCCCGACACCCCAGTGGATCCGGTGCTGGTGACCGGCGGCGTCTACGGGCTCTCCCAGGCGGCGCGGGACCTCGGCGTGTCTGCGCCCGACCGCGGCATCGACCGGATGCGCGCCTATCTCAGGCCCCTCCTGACGCTCGGGCGGGTGGAGATGGTAGAAGTTCCCCGGATCGTGGACCTCGACCGCGCTCAGGATTTGGATTCGGCCCGGGCACTGCTTGCCCGCGAAGGCCCCGCCCTTCCCACATTCAGCTCGTGAGTCCTGTGAAACGTCTCGTCGCGCTCTCGCGCAGCCCCGCGTATTCGCCGAACCAGCATCGGACCAACGATGCCGCGATTCTCGAAGAGGTCGTCGCGGCGATGGCGCCGCTCGGTTGGGTCGGTACGACGATCGGCGAGCGCGACGTGGTGGCAGGCCGGGTCCCGGCCGGCGACCTCTATCTCAACATGTGTCAGGGCATCGCCGCGTCGAACCGGCTGCTCGACTTGTCGCTGAGCGGTCCGATCCACAACCATCCCGCGAGCGTGCTCAACTGCCACCGGCACAACCTGGCCCGGATCCTTCGAGCCGCGGAGCTGCCGTTTCCCGAGACGGTGTTCGTGCCGACGAGCGATCCCCACCCGAACGGTCCGATCGTTCGGATGGCGGCCGAGCACGACTTGCTTTGGGTGAAGCGGAGCGACGTGCATGCGGAGGTGACCGAGGACGTAGTCCGAACGACGTTGAGCGGGCTCGCGAGCACGATCGAGCGGTTCGCGGGCCGCGGGATCGGCTCGATCGCGATCCAGGGCCACGTCGCAGGCCCGATCGTCAAGTTCTACGGCGTCGCCGGCGGGTCGTTCTTCCACTGGTACGTCGCCGAGGCCGGGGGGCAGCGGCCGGTCGAGGTCGATGTGGAGCGGCTCGCCGAGCTGGCCAACGCCGCGGCGGCCGCGTTAGGCCTCGAGATCTTCGGCGGCGACGCGGCGATCCCGCGCCCCGATCTGCCGGTGCTCATCGACATCAACGATTGGCCCAGTTTCGCACCCGTCAGAGCCGGCGCCGCGCGCGCGATCGCCGAGCGGGTGCATCATCTCTTCACTCGTGATCAGCTGACATGCTCCAGCAACTCGAAGAAGTAACGCTCCCGGGTCCTCTGTCGCTCGCCGCCTTCGAGGCGGAGGCGGCTCATCTCGCGCCCGGCACGCAGAGCGTTGCGCTGTTCAGCCGGCTGTGCATCGACCGGGGCGAAGGGGCGACGCTGATCGACGTCGACGGCAACCGCTACATCGACCTTCTCGCCGGAGTCGGGGTCGCGAGCCTGGGATATGCCCACCCCAAGTACGTCGCCGCCATGCAGCACCAGGTCAGCCGGTGTCACGTCGGCAGCTTCACCACCGAGAATCGTGCGGTGCTCGTCAGGCTGATCGCGGAGCTCGCGCCCGGCGACCTCAATCGGACCCAGCTCTACTCGAGCGGCGCCGAAGCGGTCGAAGCCGCGCTCCGGCTCGCCAAGGCCAAGACGGGGCGAACCGAGGTGGTCGGCTTCTGGGGAGGCTTCCATGGTAAGACGGGCGGCGTGCTGCCTCTTTTGAGCGGCAGCTTCAAGCATGGGCTCGGGCCGCTCATGCCCGGGACCTATTCCTCGCCGTACGCCTCGTGTGCCCGCTGCGCGTTCAACATGACGCCCGACAGCTGCGCCTGGCACTGCGTCAAGCATCTGCGCAAGAAGATCGATCTCGAGACGACCAACGACATCGCGGCGATCATCGTCGAGCCGATCCAGGGCACGGCGGGCAACATCGTTCCCCCGCCCGGTTATCTTCGGGCGCTCCGCGCTCTGGCCGACGAGATCGGTGCGCTGCTCATCGCGGACGAGATGATCACCGGCTTCGGGCGGACCGGACGGATGTTCGCGATCGAGCACGACAACATCGTGCCGGATATCATGCTGGTCGGTAAGGGGTTCGGCGGCGGCTTTCCGATGAGCGGCATCATCGCCCGCGAGTCGGTGGCGTTCGCGAAACCGTGGGCGAACGCGAGCGGCAGCTCGTCGAGCTACGGCGGCAATCCGCTCGCGGCGGCGGCGGCGCGGGTGACGATCGAGACGATCATCGAAGAGAACCTGGTGGAGCACAGCCGGAGACTCGGGGAGCTGATGCAGGCCGAGATCCGTTCGTGGGAGCAGGAGATCCCGATCGTTCGGGGCACTCGCGGCAAGGGCCTGATGATCGGATTCGACCTGGTCCGGCCGGGCTCGACCGAGCTGCTCGACAAGGCGGTCACCCGGAAGATTTTTGATTCGCTGCTCGGGCGGGGCGTGCTGGCGATGATCTACAATCCGGAAGTCCGGATCAATCCACCGCTCGTCATCGCTGAGGCCGAAGCAATGCAGGCTCTGAGCATCATGAAAGAGGTGTTGAGTGACGCCGCCGGCCGCTTGGGCCAGTAAGGGAGACGCTGTCGAGGAGGGAGTCGACCGGGTTTTCTTCCGCCCGATCGGCTACATGGTCGCGCGCCGGCTCGCGCCGAC
>JBDTOH010000032.1:0-19806 GCA_039933355.1 Gemmatimonadota bacterium
CGGCCTTCGCCGCCGCAAGCGTCGACGAGAATCCCCCGGCGGAGAACGGCTACCGGCGGGCCGGACCGCCCCCCGCGCTGATTTTTCCGGGGGCAGGAGAAGCCGGACCGGGCCGGTGGCGAAGAGCACGGCTTTTCCGGCAGGCGTCAACAACACGAGCGGCCGCTCGCCGGACGTGAAGTCCACCCATCCCGCCGTGACGCAGCGCCGGAGGAGCGAGAGGATCCAGTCCTCGGACTTCTCGGTCAGCGCGCCGAACGTCTTGGTCGCCTGGAGTCCGGACCGTTCGAGCCGCGGATCGGGAAGGCCGGCGAGCAACTTTACCGCGGCCTGGAGCCCGAAGCGCCGGTGGGTCCGCGCCACCGCGCTGAGCGCTTTTCTCACCACCGTTGCCGTGTCCGCGGCGTCGTCCTCGTTAGGCTCTCCCAGGGCGGTGCAGTTGTCGCAGTGCCCGCACCCCGCGAGCGTCTCGGCCTCGTCGCCGAAGTACCGGAGGATCGCATCGTGCCGGCAGGTCCCTCCCTCGGCCCAGCGCATCAACTCCAGGAACAACGACCAGCGATGCTGCACGCGCACCGGGTCCGGGTCGATGCCGTCGGTGGGCATCTCGAGCAGCCGGCGGCGAAGCGGCAGGTCGGCGGGGCTGGTGCACATGACGCCGATGGCGTCGGCGCCGTCGCGGCCCGCGCGGCCGACCTCCTGGTAGTAGGACTCGATCGAGCCGGGTGGCGCCAGGTGAATGACGGCGCGCACGTCGGCGCGGTCGATGCCCATCCCGAACGCGTTGGTCGCGACGATCAGGTCGAGCGCGCCGTCCCGAAACTGCTGCTGGGCCCGATCGCGGACCGGCCCGTCGAGCCCGGCGTGATAGGCCGTGGTCCGCCAACCTAACGCCGCCAGACGGGCCTGCTCCTCCTCGGTCCGGCGCCGGGTCGGTGCGTAGACGATCGCGGTGCCGCGCCCGCTGCCGGTCGGTCCGATCGCCTCGCGCAGGGCCTCGTCCACAACCCGTCCGGATTCGGCGAGGCTCCGTACGTCTCGCACGCGGAGACCCAAGTTGGGCCGCGCAAAGCCCCGAACCAGCTGGGGCGTATCGGCCGGGAGGCCGAGCCGGGCGATGATCTCGTCGCGCACCACCGGAGTGGCGGTCGCGGTGCAGGCAAGGACGCGGGCATGATTCAAGTCGGCCACGAGCTCGCCGAGTTGCAGGTAGTCGGGGCGGAAGTCGTGACCCCACTCGGCGATACAGTGCGCCTCGTCGATGGCTACGAGCGGACAGTCCAAGTCTCTCGCCAGGCTTCGAAAGCCGGGGAAAGCGAGCCGCTCCGGCGCCACGTACGCGATCGAGTACGCGCCCCGCGCGAGCGCTCCCATCCGGCGGCGGACCTCGTCCGAGGTCAATGTCGCGGCGAGGAAGGTGGCCGCGACCCCGCGGCTCGAGAGCGCGGCGACTTGATCCTGCATGAGGGAGACGAGCGGCGATACGACGAGCGTGGTGCCGGATAGCAACGTCGCGGGAAGCTGATAGATCAGGCTTTTGCCGCCGCCGGTCGGCGCGACCAGCAGAAGGCGACGCCGGTCGATGATCGTCTCGATGGCCTCCCGCTGCCCGGGCCGAAAAGTCGCGTAGCCGAGACGAGCGAGGGCGGCGTCGAGATCGAGCGCTTCGGCGGTGACGGCGTCAGGCATGGACTGAAGCTCGCGCAGCGGGGCGAGAAACAGCAACCATTCCACCGATCCGATAGGCTGGATTACGCACGCTCATCGCACACCAGCAGTCCGCTTCACGGGTCCCAGTGTCTGGTCGAGCCAGGCATTGACGACGGGAACCCGGTCCTCGGGCGGCGGTGAATGACTCGCCCCGTCCACCAGGACCAGCTTCTTCGGCGCGCGCAACAGGTTCCACAGCGGGAGCCCGCGACTGAGCCAGCGATTCTCTTCGTCGTTCCGGCCGTTCAAGAGCAGCTTGGGTGGCTTGATGTAGGGCGCGAAGTTGATGTTGCTCGCTTCGGGCAGGGTCGGCTGCATCCGCTCATCGAGCCCACCACCGACGAGGACGACGGCCCGGTACCGATCGTCCGTCGCAGCGTATACGAGCCGCGACCCGGCACCCCAGCTGAAGCCGAAGTACGCGATCCGGGTCTTGTCGATCTCCGCTCTGGTCTCGAGGTAGTCGAGGCCCCGCCGGAGCTCTCCGGACCGGAACACCATCTCATCGCGGAACTGAACGCTGTTAGGCTCGGGCTCCCGGTGGCCCGGCTCCCATTCGCGTCCGATCATTCCCTTGAGCACGGCGACCCATACCGCGCGGCCGGCCTTGATGTGAGGGCCGAGGACTTGTATGGCTTCTTCGGGCGTGGGCTCGGCCACGAACGCCGCGAGGCTCCCGACGTAGTGAATGATCTGGTACGGTGGGACCGTCTGTCGCGGCAGGAACAGATAGCCGATGACCGAGTCGCCCGGCTCACCCGCGTACTGGATTTTCTCCCGAGTCCAGTCGGGCGTCTCGATCCGTTCGAGCACCCGGGCGTCGAGCGGTCGTCGATCGTACCGGTACAGGCTCAGGAGCGAGCGGAACTCCGCCTCACCGATGGGGTGATAGACCGGCGTTCTCCGCTCGATCGGAAGCGGTTTCGCCGCGTCGGCGGCGGCAACGGAACGGGCGCACCGGAACCCCACCGCTCGCCCCGACGAGAGCCCGCCGAGCACGCTGTACTCGCCGAAGAGATAGAGGGGATCCTCGTACGACCCGCCGGTCGCGAGGTAGCCGTTCCCCACGGGCGTGGCGGTCCACTCCTTCACGTTCCCGGCCATGTCGTAGGCCCCGTACGGGCTGATCCCGAACGGGTACGCGCCGACCGGCGTCGTCCCCGTCCCGCTGAAGTTCGCGCGGAAGGTCGCCGGGGTCCGCGGGGCCGCGACCCCCCACGGCAACATCGCCTGGACATCGTGTGGCGTGTCCTCGGAGCGCGCGGCGCGTTCCCATTGAAATATGGAAGGCAGCCGCTTTCCCTTGGACGCGCAAAAGGCGGCCGCCTCATACCAAGTCACGTCCGTCACCGGATGACGGGCCATGCCGGTCGGAAACTCCTGGCTCGTCCACGACCGCGGCCCGGGGAGGTGGGTCCGGTCGATCATCCGTTCGAGAGCGGCCGCGGAGCCGATCGCGCGGCTCTCGTCGCGGAACGGTCCCGGCCACAGCCCCCCGTTCGCGTAGCCACCGGAAGCGATGAATTCCTTGTAGTCTTCGTTGGTCACCTCGAATCGGTCGATGTCGAAGTCGCCCACGTCGTCCGTCGTATTGACCGGCGCATCGGGGCTCGTCAACTGCTGCGACCCGCCGGGCACCCGCACCATCCCCGCAGGCGAGCGGCCGGCCGGCGGAAGCGCAAGCTCGAAGTGAATCACCGAGTCTCGCCGAAAGATCATCTCGGAGCGGAGATATGCGCTCGACGCAATCCGCTCGAGCGGCGCAAAGCCCGCCTTCTCGACGACCACCCGATAGTCGCCCCGCGGAACCTCGAGATTCTGGAGCGGCGTCGTCCCCGCCTCGACCGGGGGCGGCGACAGTCCGGCCGAGTCGGGAGCAAACCGCTGCACCGTCACCCGGGCGCCGGCCGGCTCGGTCATGACCGTTAGGCGGTCCGCCACGAGCGGGAGGAGCCGGGCCAGCGTGGTGTCGTCGGGAATCCGGCGCCGCGCGACGGCGGCAAGGTCGTACGCTTCCGCGTACTTACCCTGACGCTCCAGCTGCTCCGCCTGAACCAGCGACGTGCGGGACCGCTCGCGCTGGAGCGAGAACCAGATCGGGATCGCGGCCGCGCTCGCGACCAGCAGGAGGCTGATGATGCCTAACAGAAGGTACGGCCGCCGCCGGGCTCCGCCGGCGGTTGCCCGCACGCACGCGTCGACGAAGCCCGAGACGGTTTCGTAGCGATCCCCCGGATCGGTGGCCAGCGCCCGCCGGATTGCCTGGTCCACCGCGGCAGGGACCTCCGGACGGCCGCGGCGAGCCGACGGAACCGCACCGGTGAGCCGTTTCGCCATGATCGACTGCGGCGTGGGCCCGGTGTACGGCGCTTCTCCGGTGAGCATCTCGTACAACAAGGCTCCGACCGCGTACACGTCGCTGGCGGGACCGACTTCGCCGCCGGTCATCTGCTCAGGGCTCATGTAGGCCGGCGTGCCTAACATCATGCCGGTCTCCGTCAGCCTGCCCCCGCCGCCGGCCGGCGCCGCGAGCGCGATGCCGAAGTCGGCGACAACCGCTTCTCCCTCGTGAAGGAGAATGTTCTCGGGCTTGATGTCGCGGTGGATGACGCCCCGGCGGTGCGCGTAATCGAGCGCGCTCGCGATCTGAGCGGCGAGCGCCAGGGCGGCGCCGATGCCGAGCCGCTTCTCGCGGTCGAGCTTGGCCCGGAGCGATTCCCCGCGGACATACGGGATGACGTAGTAGAGAACGCCGCCCGCGTCTCCCGAGTCGATCAACGTGAGAATGTGGGGATGGTCGAGCTGCGCCGCGATCCGCGATTCCTGGAGGAACCGCTCCGAGCCGAGAATCGCCGACAGCCCCGGTTTGAGCACCTTGATCGCGACCTTGCGATCGTGCCGGAGATCGTGCGCCAGATAGACCAGCGCCATCCCGCCGTCGCCGAGAGAATGCTCGAGGCGATACCGGTCGGCGAGCGCCTCCTGAAGCTGTTGGATGGGGTCGGTCAGGGCCGTCTCACGATCAGTGGAGCGGCTTCAAGATAACGACGATACCCGAAGCCGCGATCACTCCGGCAGCACGGTGACCGCCTTGCGGACTTGGCGTGACGCGCCGTCGAAACCGTGACCTTCGACGACGATCTCGGCGATACCCGCAGCCTCGAACCGAATCGGTACGGTTCGCGGAAATGCGCCGTAATCCTCCGTACAGACCGACCCCAAGGGTGCCGTCAAGTCGTATGGACGAACCTCGGCCCGGAGCGGAGCCGCGACAAGGTCATAACCGTCCGGCCGGGTGCAGCTGCTGCTTCCAAAGGTTCGGACCGTGATCTCGAACTGCCGGCGAGCCCGGACCGTGTCGGGAGCGGTCAAGCCCGTGAACGGAGGCGTGCCTTCGTCGACGAGACCGAGGGCGCGAGTCCAACCGGATTCGGTAGGCCCCGTACAGGCAGAGAGCCCGAGAATGAAGGCGAGGACGGATGACGATTTCATAGAGTCGCGGGTAAATCTACTCGGATCGCGCACTGCAGCAGGTTTCCTCTTCCGGGCGCTGAGATCGGAGACAGTGCATCGCCGGCAGTGTCCCGGTGCCGCGACCTAAATCCCCCGGTCCCGTTGCCCGCTCGGGATGACATCTCGTTGATATACCGGCGGTAACATCCCGGATCCAGGTCCCCAAGACTGTCATTCCGGGCGCAGCGAGGAATCTGTTCCGCCGCTACGGTAACCCCGCCGCCCGTTCGATCCATGCCGGCACTTCCGGCTCCCCGGCGAAGAAACTGCCGGACTTTCCCTGAGTCAGCGCCCAGCGATGCAACCAGCTGATACCGCCGGCTCCGACATACGAATCCTGAGAAGCAAAGGCGGGATCCGCGAGCGCCGAATCGAGCGGGACGAACGAATACCCGCGCCGCTCGAGCATCGTGGCGAGCCGGTCGAACGTTGCGGCGTTGAGCTGGTTCGCGTGCAGCAGCAATACTTGTCGCATCTCTCTACCGAGCAGCGCCACCGATTGGGTCTCGTAGTACGCGACGACCCGCTCCATGTATCCGAGATACGTCGTCGCGACCGAATCGGCCGCGGTAAGGTCGTGGCGGGCCCTCGCGCGATCGAACGCCGCCGCAAAGACGTAGTCCGAGTTGTCGATCGTGACCGGCGCAACCCGGTAGCCGTGCGCGCTCAGGAATTGGTCGAAGTCGCGCCGAGTGTCGAGGTCCCGGCCGGTGTGGAGGAAGGGATGGCGGAAGTATCGGAGCGGGTGCCCGGCTTCCGACCCGAGCGGCCGGAGCGTCGTTTCGCCGCGGAGCAGGTCCGCCTCATAGTCGGCGAGCGGTACCCGATTGAGGCTCGGATGCGAATAGGTGTGGTTGCCTAACTCAGAGCCCGCTTCGAGCCATCTCCTCAGCAGCCCGACTCGCCGGTCATCGATCGCGCCTCCGTCGACGAGCTTGTTCTCGTTGACGAATCCGATGATGGGTACGTGATGCCGCAGGACCGCGGCCAAAAGATCGCGGGTCAGTCGCTCCTTGGCGGCAATGTCCTGTTCGACCACCGAGATCGCGGGAAGATCGTCGAACGTCACGGCAACGGCCCGAGCAGACGGCGCAGGTCTCGCCCCCCGGCCCAGCACCGATACAGCCAGAACCAAAGCCCAAGACGGTGAGCGCATCGAGGCTCGTCGGATCGCACGTGCGGTGGTGAGTTACCCGTTTCCGAACGTAAGCGGCAACCGTTCGCCCTGACAACGGATCAGCAACACCGTCCTGGTTGGTCCGCGCCGGCAGCGGTAGCTTTCCGCTCGCCTCAGGCCGCGTGACCGGTAGCGCCCCGAGGCCGTCCTGAGCCTGCCACGGTCCGATTGTCAGGAGACTCAATGGGTACCGCATTGCTCGTCATCGGCCTGGTGCTTGTTGTCATGGTGGTGCTCACGTACAACAGCCTCGCCCGGCTCCGCCTTCTCGCGGACAATGCCTGGTCCGACATCGACGTCCAGCTCAAACGGCGGCACGACCTGATCCCGAATCTGGTCCAGGCGGTCCAAGGCCACGCGGGCTACGAACGAGGCACGCTCGAATCGGTCGTCGAGGCGCGGAACCGAGCCATCGGCGCGGCCGGCCCCAAAGCGGCCGGTGAAGCGGAAGGACAGCTCGTGGGATCGGTCCGCCAGATCCTCATGCTGGCCGAAGCGTACCCCGACCTCAAGGCGACCCAGAGCTTTCTCAACCTGCAGAAGAACCTGAGCGAGATCGAAGACCAGGTCCAGAACGCCCGGCGCTACTACAACGCCGTCGTCCGTGATCTCAACACCAAGACGGCGCAGTTTCCTTCGAACCTGCTCGCCTCCGCGTTCGGAGTGAAGCCGCGCGAGTTCTTCGGGCTCGCCGACCAGTCCGAAGGCGCCGTCCCCGAGATTCGGATGGAAAACGGCCGATGAGGCGCCTGCTCCTCCTTTTCCTTGTTCTGCTCGCTCCTGGCGCGCGCGCGCAGGAGCGCACGCTCGTCATCCAGAAGTTCGACGCGACCATCAACGTCAATCGCGACGCGTCGATCGTCATCTCCGAATCGATCACCGCCCGCTTTACCGGCTCGTGGAACGGCATCTTCCGAACCATCCCGGTCGAGTACCGCACACCGCAGGGCTTCAACTGGACCATTCGGCTCGATCTCGTCTCCGCCACCGACGAGACCGGCGCGCCGCTCAAGACCGAGGCCAGCCGCGAACGGCACTACATCAAGTACAAGATCTGGGTGCCCGGAGCCGCGAACACCACCAAGACCGTCGTGCTCCGGTATCGGGCCAAGAATGCGCTCCGGTTCTTCGAGGATCACGACGAGCTCTACTGGAACGCGACCGGCGACGAGTGGGACGTGCCGATCGAAGCGGCGTCGGCCCGGGTCGTTCTTCCCGAAGGTGCCCAAGCGATCCGGGCGACCGCATTCAACGGGGCCTACGGCTCGACTGCCCGCGACGCCCAGGTCGTCACCCAGGGCACGACCGTCGTCACCACCATGCCGAAGCAGCTCGATTTCCACGAGGGGCTCACGGTCGTGATCGGCTGGAACAAGGGGCTGGTCACCGCGCCCACCGCGACCGAACGCGTCATGGGCTTCCTCGGCGCGAACTGGCCGCTGCTGATTCCGATTCCGGTCTTCTTCGGGATGTTCGCCCTGTGGCGGAGCCGCGGGCGCGATCCGGCCCAGCTTCCGATCTCGGTCCAGTACGATCCTCCCGACGGCCTAACGCCGGGCGAGGCGGGCACGCTGATCGACAACAAGGTCGACATGCGCGACATCACGGCGACGCTGGTCGACCTCGCGGTACGGGGTTTTCTCAAGATCGAGGAGCGGGAGGTCGGCAAGCTGTTCGGGCTGCTGAAGGATCGCGAGTTCACCTTTCACCGGCTGAAGCCGGAGTCCGAGTGGGCCGGGGTCAAGGAGCACGAGCGAAACCTCCTCAGCGGCATCTTCTCGAGCCATGGACCGGTGGTCGACCTCTCGGAGCTCGAGAACGAGTTCTACAAGAGCCTTCCGGGAATCAAGAGTGCGCTGTTCGACGCGCTGATCGCCCGCAACTACTACCGGTCGCGGCCCGATTCGGTCCAGGGCGCCTGGGTCTTCGGAGCCGTTGCGTTAGGCGCTCTCATCGCGATCGGCGGCTCCGCCCTCGGCCAGAAGATGAGCCTCACGCCGGTTCCATTCGTCATCGCGGGCGTGCTTTCCGGCCTCATCGTCGGAGCATTCGGGATCTTCATGCCGGCCCGGACCGTCCCCGGCGCGCGAGCGCTCGAGCGGGTGCTCGGGTTCGAGGAGTTTCTCCAGCGGGTCGAGGGTGACCGGCTCCGCGACTTCGTAAAAACGCCGGAGATGTTCGAGCGTTTCCTGCCGTTCGCCATGGCCTTCGGCGTCGAGAAGAAATGGGCGCAGGCGTTCAAAGACATCGCGACCCAGTCGCCTTCGTGGTACGTCGGATCCAATCCGGGCATGTTCAATGCCGCCGTCTTCTCCAACCACTTGTCCACGATGACGAGCCGGACCGAATCGACGATGAGCTCCGCGCCAAGGAGCTCGAGCGGATCGGGATTCAGCGGCGGATCGTCGGGGGGTGGTGGTGGCGGCGGCGGCGGCGGAGGGTTTTAGAGATGCTGGGGAATAGGGAATGGGGAATGGGGAATAGAACGGTTATTGGCGCCCTGCTCTTCCTTGGCGCCGTGCGGTCTCTGGCCGGGCAGATTGCGCCTCACTACCCGGCGCCGGTCGAAGGCGACTACGTCGTCCGCGACTTCGTGTTCAAGTCGGGCGAGACGTTGCCCGAGCTCAAGCTTCACTACACCACGATCGGGACGCCGGTGCGGGACCCGGCCGGGGTCGTCCGCAACGCGGTGCTCATCATGCACGGGACCGGTGGAAACGGCCGGGGATTTTTGGCTCCCACGTTTGCGGGACAGCTGTTCGGCCCGGGGCAGTTGTTGGACGCGACCCGTCACTTCATCATCCTGCCCGACGCGATCGGCCACGGGAAGTCGAGCAAGCCGAGCGACGGGCTGCACATGAAGTTCCCGAAGTACACGTATGACGACATGGTCAAGGCGCAGTATCGGCTGGTGACCGAGCACCTGAAAGTGAATCGGCTCCGGCTCGTTACCGGCACTTCGATGGGCGCCATGCATACGTGGGTATGGGGGTACACCTACCCGGATTTCGTCGACGCCCTCATGCCGCTCGCCAGCCTGCCGGTCGAGATCGCCGGCCGCAACCGGATAATGCGCAAGATGATCATCGACGCGATCGAGACGGACCCCGAGTGGAACGGCGGCGAATACACCGCCCCGCCCCGTGGGATGGGCGCCGCGATCGACATCCTCCTGATGATGGTGAGCAGCCCGCTCCAATGGCAAAAGGAAGCGCCCACCCGGAAAGCCGCCGAGGAGTATCTCGCCGCCCGGACGGAGCAACTCAAGAAGACTCTCGACGCGAACGACATGATCTTCCAGTTCGACGCCTCCCGCGAGTATGACCCATCGCCCCACCTTGCCGACATCACGGCCCTGCTCTTCGCCGTGAACTCGGCGGACGATCAGGTGAACCCGCCGGAGTTAGGCATCCTCGAGCGGGAGATCAAGCGGGTTCCCCGCGGCCGCTACATTCTGCTCCCGATCACAGACCAGACCCGCGGCCACGGCACCCACTCGCTCCCGGCCGTCTGGGGGAAATACCTCGAAGACCTGCTGGCCCAATCGAAGCGATAGCATTGTGCGGACGGACCGCCGAGCCGGGGTGCGAGCCCGGTCGCCCTGATCCGTCTCCAGCACGAGGTTTGCCCAGCGTACCAAGGAGCCGTTGTTGAGTCCTGCCAAAGAACCCGCAGCGTGGAAGCGCCGGCTGTCGCTGGTGATCAACGTCAGTCTGTTCGCGATCGCCCTGCTGGTGCTCCGGAAGATCCTGACCGAGTATCATCTCGCGGACATTGTCGCCTCGCTTCACAAGATCGGCTACGGATACATCGCCGCGAGCGTCGTGCTCACCGTGCTCGGCTATGCCTCGCTGGTCGGCTACGACTATCTGTCGCTTCGGATTGCCGGGCATCCCATCCCGGTCAAGCGCATGTGGGCGGCGTCCTTCATCAGCCACGCCGTGCAGAACAGCGCGCCGATGGCCATTCTCGCCGGCGGCGGCCTCCGGTATCGCCTCTTCAGCCGTCTGGGTGTGACCGGCAGCGAGACCGCGACGGTCGTGGCGGGGAACGTCCTCACTTTCGTGATCGGCCTGTTCGCGGTAGCGGGGCTCAGCTTCGTGATCGCGCCGGTGCCGATACCAGCCGGCTTTCATCTTCCGGTCAGCTCGCTCCGACCGGTGGGGATCGTGTTCCTGCTGCTGGTGGCCGTCGTGCTCATCCAGTCGGAGCGCGGCGTCGGCTCCGTGCGGGTTTGGCGCTGGACGATCAAAGTGCCGGGGAGCAAGATGCTCCTCTCACAGCTCGCGGTGTCAGTGGCCGATTGGCTCTTGAGCTCGACCGCGCTGTATGTCCTGATGATCGCGGGTGGGCCGGTCTCGTTTCTCGCGTTCTTGAGCGGTTTCCTGCTCGCCCAGATCGTGACGCAGGTGATTCCGCTCCCGGGCGGCGTCGGCGTGTTCGAAGCGGCTATTCTGTTGCTTCGGCCGCCGGGCCTGGACGCGCCGCTCGCGACGGCCGCGCTGCTCGTCTATCGGGTCGTGTACTATCTGGTCCCGCTGTTCGTCGCGACCGCGTTGCTCGCGCTTCAGGCATCAGGCAAGGAGAAGCGCCTCCAAGCGCCTGCCGTGCGGCTGGCCGGCGAGATCGCACCTCACCTCTTCGCCGTGCTCACGTTTGTCACCGGCATCGTGTTGCTGGTCTTCACGACCTTGCCGGAGCACGCGACCGGCTTCAAATGGCTCGGCGACCTCCTCCGGCTCGCTGTCATCGAGGGATCCCATTTCGTCGGCTCGCTCGTCGGTATGGGATTGTTGCTCCTCGCCTTTGGGCTCGAGCGCCGGCTCCGGAGCGCCTTCCGGCTCACCGTCGGCCTCCTGCTGCTCGGCATTCCGGCCGCGCTGATGCGGTCGCTCGACTTCGTGAGCGCGGCGGCTCTCATCGCGCTTCTGCTGCTGCTGCTCCTGGGCCGGCGCGAGTTCAACCGCACGATTCCGTTCAACGCGGAGCCGATCAACGCCGGATGGACCGCGGCGATCGTCGCGGCCGTCGCCGGGATCGGATGGCTCGGGATCTACCTGCAGCTCAGCGGTAAATACACGTCCAGCCTCTGGTGGCGCTTTGCGCTCGACGACGATGCGCCGCGTACGCTCCGGGTGACCTTGAGCGTGCTCGTCGCCGTCGTCATCTTCATCACGGGCCGGCTGGCGAGCCGCGCCCGTCGCGCCCACGACGCGCGCAAAGGCCGCGCTCGTGCGCCTTCCAACTAGTGCCCGGATCCTCGGCACTCTTCGTCGGGGCTTCGGACCAGACTAACTTGAGGGTCCCCAGCTCGTTCACCCCCGTCGGCTGTCCCTTGGCCAGTTGGATGTCATGAGGCTCGTTGACTGCACCACCGGGGTTCCGGTATGACCCTCGGTGTGCTCGATATCGCCGGTCGCTCCGGCGGATTCATCCGCCGCAGTGAGGCCGCCTATCTCCCGACCCCTACCGACATCAAGGTGCCCGACCAAGTGGTCCGCCGGTTCGGGCTTCGCAGCGGAGACGAGATCGACGGAGAGACGCGCGGCCGGGACGGGCGCGGCGCCACGTTGGAGAAGGTGTCCACCATCAACGGCCGGCCCGCCGCCTCGCTCGCCGAGCGGCCCGACTTCACTCGCCTGGGCGCGACCCATCCTAACGAAATGCTCCGGCTCGAGTGCGACCTGGTGCGCCAGGGCCAGCCGGACTACACCACCCGGGTGATCGACCTGTTGAGCCCGTTAGGCAAGGGCTCCCGGGCCATGATCGTCGCCCCGGCCAAAGCCGGAAAGACGATGGTGCTCCAAGCCATCGCGCAAGGAATCGCGACCAACTATCCCGCCGCCGGCCTCTACATCCTCCTCGTGGACGAACGGCCCGAGGAAGTCTTCGAGATGGAAGCGGCCGGTGTGGGCGAGGTTATCGCGTCGACCTTCGACAAGCCCGCCAAGGAGCACGTCGCGGTCGCCGAGCTCCTCCTCGAACGGGCTCGCCGCCGGGTCGAGCTGGGTGACGACGTCGTCCTGATCGTCGATTCGCTCACCCGGCTCGCGCGGGCCTACAACTCGGTCGAAAAAGGCTCCGGGAGGACTCTCTCCGGCGGGCTCGGCGCCGAGTCGCTGGAAAAACCGAAACGATTCCTCGGCAGCGCGCGCAAGATCGACCCGTCGCAGGGCAGCGGCTCGCTCACCATCATCGCGACCGCGCTCGTGGACACCGGCAGCAAGATGGATCAGGTCATCTTCGAAGAGTTCAAGGGAACCGGCAACAGCGAGCTGGTCCTTTCTCGCGAGCTCGCCGAGCGCCGGATCTACCCCGCGATCGACATCGTGGCGAGCGGAACCCGGCGCGAAGAGCTGCTGCTCTCGCCCGACGCTCTCGAAGCGGCCCGCAGGCTCAGGAAGCGATTCGCCGGCATGTCGCCGATCACCGCGATGCCGGAGCTCTTAGTGCAGCTCAAACGGGAAAAGACGAACGCAGAGCTCATCCGCGTGGTTGGGGCGTCCGAGGTCGGCAATCGGAAGCCGGAAGCCGGGACGAGAGAGCGCCGGTAGGCCGCCCGCCGATTCTTCCCTGCCAATTCCCGACGCCCACTCCCGATTTCCTACTTCCGACCTCCTATGAAGCCCTTCCTGCTCGGTTCACGCAGGTCCGATTCCAAGGCGCCTCGAGCTCGCCCGGGAAGCTCCTTGCGATCCGGCAGCTGGCCCGGACATCGCGAGTCTGAAACCGGAACCGGGGCCCGCGTTAGGCTCGGTTTCGGGTTCCCAAGTCTGGATTTCCGACTTCGAACTCCCGACTTCCGACTTCCGGTCCATTGATGCCACTTCTTGGCATGCGGGAAGTGAGCATCGCGTTCGGCGGGCCGGCGATCCTCGAGCGGGCCAGCTTCAGCATCGACGCGGGAGAGCGGGTTTCCCTGCTGGGCAGGAACGGGACCGGCAAGAGCACGTTGATGAAACTGCTCGACGGGACGATGGCGCCCGACTCCGGCGAGGTGATCCGCCAGACCGGCCTCACCATGTCCCGGCTCGAGCAGCAGATCCCCGACGACATCGACGGGACCGTCTACGAAGTCGCGGCGGGTGGGCTCGGGGAGGCGGGGACCCTCCTCGCGCGGTATCACGACATCAGCATTCAGGTGGGCGACCACGGGAGCGACGCCTCGCTCCGCGAGATGGACCGGCTCCATCACGCGCTCGACGCCGCGAACGCCTGGCAGCTCCAGAGCCGGGAGGAGACCGTGCTCTCGCATTTGGGGCTCGACCCCGATGCCCCCTTCAGGTCGGCGTCGGGCGGCCGGAAGCGGCAGGCGCTCCTGGCCCGGGCTCTCGTTAGGCAGCCGGACATCCTCCTCCTCGACGAGCCGACCAACCACCTCGACGTCGAGGCGATCGAGTGGATGGAGGATTACCTGATCGAGAAGCGGATCACCCTCCTGTTCGTCACCCACGATCGGGCGTTTCTCCGCCGCCTGGCGACGCGCATCCTCGAGCTCGATCGCGGCCGCCTCGTCGACTGGGGCACCGACTACGACACCTATCTCGAGCGGAAGGATGCGTCGCTCGCGTCCGAGGGCCGGGAGTGGGCCGAGTTCGACAAGAAGCTGGCAAAGGAGGAGGCGTGGCTCCGACAGGGCGTCAAAGCCCGGCGAACCCGGAATGAGGGACGAGTCCGCTCACTCGAAGCGATGCGGCGCGATCGGGGCGCTCGGCGCGAGCGTCCCGGCGCAGTCCGAATGCAGGCCCAGGAGGCTGAACGCTCCGGCCGGCTCGTCGTCGAGGCCCGCCAAGCCGGTTTTTCCCATGGCGACCATGTGATCGTCCGCGATCTGACCACCACTATCGCCCGCGGCGACCGGGTCGGGCTGATCGGGCCTAACGGTTCCGGGAAGACCACCCTGCTCCGGCTGCTCCTCGGCGAGCTCGCGCCCGCGACCGGGACCATCCGCCATGGGACAGGCCTCGAGATCGCCTACTTCGACCAGCTCCGCGAGCAGCTCAATCCAGACCGGACCGTATTCGACAGCATCGCCGACGGCGCCGACTTCGTCGATATCGGCACCAATCGCAAGCACGTGCTCGGCTATCTGGCAGAGTTTCTCTTCCCGGCCAACCGGGCCAGGACGCCGGTGCGCGCGCTATCCGGCGGCGAGCGCAATCGGCTGCTGCTCGCCCGCCTCTTCACCCGCTCGTTCAACGTCCTCGCGCTCGACGAGCCAACCAACGATCTCGACATCGAGACGTTGGATCTTCTCGAAGAGCTCCTGCTCGAGTACTCCGGCACGCTGCTGCTCGTGAGTCACGACCGGGCCTTTCTCGACAACGTGGTGACCAGCACCCTGGTCATGGAGGGCGGGGGACGAATCGGCGAGTACGTCGGCGGCTACAGCGATTGGGTCAAGCAACGTCCGAGTACACCCTCGTCGCAGCAGGCGGCGCCGAAACCGACTTCTCCGGCTCCGGCGACGCCGAAGCCGGAGAAGAAGCGGAAGCTTTCGTTCAAGGAAACCCAGGAGCTGGCTGGACTCCCGGAGCGAATCGAGGCACTCGAGGACGAGCGCACGCAGTTCTTCGGGTCGCTCGCCGACCCCGCGTTCGCTCGCACCGGCCCCGCGGTCAGTCGCGCCAAAGCTCGGCTCGCTGCAATCGAAGTAGAGCACGCCAATTTGATCGCAAGATGGGAAAAGCTCGAGGCGATCGCCACGAAGGGGCCGGCTGGTGCGTAGATGCTACGGTTCCATGGTTGGCACAACGGCTGCTCTTTGCCTGCCCGGATCGGAAACGAAGGAGCGTCGCTTGACGGTCCTTCCGATTGGCCGAAACGAGGTTACCCAATTGCCCTGAGGTTGCCCGAGCTGTCCGCGAGCGACCGGTCAGGCCGCAAGGGCCGACAGGATGACTCGCTGCGACATACTGCCCACTCACGAGGCGGAGTTGAATGAGCCCGAGGCCCAAGCCGATTGGGCCACGCTCCGAACCGCCTTGGACCGGCACGAGATCGATCTGGTCGGCCTGATCGGCGAAGGCGCCACCGCGACCGTCTACGAGGGCCGGGACCGAAAGCACGACCGTGCCGTCGCCATCAAGGTGCTCCGGCCGAGCGTTGCGGCCGAGCTCGGACCGGAGCGGTTCCTGAGCGAGATCAGCATCGCCGCCAAGCTGCAGCATCCCAACATTCTCCCGCTGATCGACTCAGGCCGGACCGATGACGGCCTGGTGTACTACACCATGCCGAAGAGCCGCGGCGAAACCCTCCGCACTCGCCTCGCCAGGGGTCCGCTCCCCATGCTGGAGGCGGTGGGCTACGCCCGGGAGATCGCCGAAGCGCTCGCGCACGCCCACGCCGCCGGGTTCGTTCACCGCGACGTGAAGCCCGAGAACATCCTGCTCAACGAAGGCCACGCGATGCTGGCGGACTTCGGCCTCGCCCGGCGAATCGACGGCTCGAGCGCCGGGACGCCGTCATCGCGCGACGGGATCGCCGCCGGCACGCTGGCCTACGCGAGCCCCGAGCAGTTGTCGGCCGACGAGACGGCGGACGGCCGGGCCGATCTCTTTTCGCTCGGCGCGACCCTGTACGAGATGCTGACCGGGGTGGTGCCGTTCCAGGGCCCGACTCCCGTTGCCCAGCTGGCGCAGCGCTATGCCGGCCCGGTCAAGCCCAGCGTTAGGCGCCCCGACCTCCCCGCGGCACTCGATGCGATCGTGACCGACGCGCTCGCCCCCGAACCGGCCGACCGGATCGCCAGCGCCGAGAATTTCGTCGCCCGCCTGGCGGCGATCCAGGCGCCGGGCCGGTCTCGGAAGGGACCCCGGTGGACGCTCGTCGCAGCGTTAGGTCTGATCGCGGTCACGTTCGCCACAGACCGGTACGTGGGTTCGGCCCGCGCGGGCCTCGACGCCAAGCGGGTCGCCGTGGCCGACCTCGACAATCAGACCGG
The DNA here is from genome assembly GCA_039933355.1 of Gemmatimonadota bacterium. Taxonomy (GTDB): domain Bacteria; phylum Gemmatimonadota; class Gemmatimonadetes; order Gemmatimonadales; family GWC2-71-9; genus SHZU01. Next base: position 16,344 of record JBDTOH010000032.1, read on the forward strand.
CGACTCCACCCTCGCCTCGCTCGGCCCGATGGCGAGCGACTGGATCACCGCCGGACTTTCGGAGATCGGAGGGCTGGACGTACTGAACACCGATTTCGTCCTCGGTGCGGAGCGGCGGGGGCGGGGACCGAGCGAAGCCGGCACGTCGCCCGCGCAGCTTCGGGCCTTCGCCGACTCGACCAAGGCGGGAACGGTGATCTCGGGAACCTACTATCGCGATGGAGATCGGCTCGAGTTCTTCGTCGAAGTGACCGACGCCCGGACCGGACAGCTCGACCACGCCATCGGCCCGATCACCGGCTCCCGCCGCAAGCCCGACCTGGCGTTGGCCGTGCTTCGCGACAGTGTGGCGGCGGCGGTCAGGGGGACGTTAAGGAGGTAGGGTGCGGAGGCGACGGGGGACAGAGGACCGGGCACTGGAACACGATTCTCGTCGCACCCCGGTTCGGAGGCTTCGACGCCAAGCGCGGGTCAGGACCCAAGTCGACTTACTCAGGAAGCGGGCGCGCTAATCCGGACCGTCGTGGCGCGAAACCGGTTACTGGTCGGCTCGCAATCTCCCTACGTTCCCGACGTGGTCTTGCTCTCTGTCTGGCGCGCAGGATACCGTATGAGCATGCTCCATTTCCAGGCCCAGTCGCTGAATCGCCATGCATCTCGCTGAGCTCGTTGCCGTCTCTCAGACGGTCGCAGAAACCGGCGGCCGGCTCGATAAGATCGCCCGTCTCGCCGCGCTTCTCGGTCGGCTCGAGCCGGACGAGATCGAGATCGCGATCGGATTCCTGACCGGGTGGCCGCGGCAGGGCCGGATCGGCATCGGGTGGGCGGCGCTGAACGGAGCCCGTCCTGAGACGGCCGCAGAAGTCCCGAGCCTCACGCTCGGAGAGGTTGACCTGACCTTCGATCGTTTGAAGGCCGTTACCGGCAAGGGGTCCGCCGCGGAACGGCTCCGCATGCTTCGGGAGCTATACGCCCGAGCCACCCCGGACGAGCAGCGCTTCCTCACCGCGCTGGCCATCGGCGACGTGAGGCATGGGGCGCTCGAGGGCGTGATGGCGGAGGCCGTCGCGGAGGCCGCCCGGCTCCCGCCTAACGCAGTCCGTCGCGCCGTGATGCTCGCCGGGGACCTTGGGACTGTGGCCCGCTCCGCGCTCACCGAGGGTGCGGATGGAATCGCCCGGTACCAGGTCGAGCTGTTTCGTCCCCTCCAGCCGATGCTCGCGGACTCGGCGCCCGACCTGGCGGAGGCGCTCGCGAGCCAGGGCCGAGCGTTGCTCGAATGGAAGCTCGACGGCGCCCGGATTCAGGTTCACAAATCGGACCAGCGTGTCGCGGTGTATACGCGGAGCCTGAACGACGTCACCGCCGCGGTGCCAGAGGTCGTCGAGGCGGTCCTCGCCATCCCGGCGCGCAGCCTCATTCTCGACGGCGAAGTGATCGCGCTCGGGCCGGATCGGCGGCCGCTTCCATTCCAAGACACGATGCGCCGCTTCGGTCGCAAGCTGGACGTCGCCTCGATCCGGGCAGAGCTTCCCATCGCGCCGTTCTTCTTCGACCTCCTCTTCCAGGACGGAGAGCTGCTCCTCGATCAACCGCTCTCGGAACGCATGGAGCGATTGCGGCAGCTCATCGCGCCTGACCAGCAGGTGCCCGGAGTCATCACAGACGACATCGAAGCAGCCTTGCGGTTCGAGGCCGCGGCGCTCGGCCAGGGGCATGAGGGGCTGATGGCCAAATCGCTGGCCGCGCCCTATGCGGCCGGCCGGCGCGGATCGGCATGGCTCAAGATCAAGAAAGCCCGGACACTCGACCTGGTCGTGCTCGCGGCGGAATGGGGCTCGGGTCGTAGAAAAGGATGGCTCAGCAACCTCCATCTCGGCGCCCGCAATCCGGACGGCGGGTTTGTGATGCTGGGCAAGACGTTCAAAGGAATGACGGACGAGGTGCTCGAATGGCAAACTCGGGAACTGCTGGCGCGGGAGTCGAGCCGTGAAGATCACATCGTGTGGGTGAGACCGGAGCTGGTGGTGGAGGTGGCGTTCAACGAGGTCCAGCAGAGCTCTCAATACCCCGGCGGGGTGGCGCTCCGCTTCGCCCGGATCAAAGGCTACCGGCCCGATAAGCCCGCCTCCGAAGCGGATACGATAGCGGCCGTGCGAGCGTTAGGCCCGGCGCCGGGGCCGCCCAAAACACTCCGCCATGCCGAGGATTCGTGATGAGCGGTTTCTCCGCCGTACATGTCGGAGTGGCGGCGGTCGTCTAAGCTTATGGGCGCGTCGATAACAGTAGACCATCTCCGGAGGGAGAATATGAAGGAGTCTGAGGACATCGACAGCGCACTCAATCCGCACCGGGCCGAGGAGCGTGCCGCTGCCAACATGGAAGTGGCCGGCCGCCTTCAGCGACGCGGGATTGTCGTCACGGGCAGGGAGGATTCCGAAGAGCTCGCAGACTTGCTGACCGCGGTCGAGCACTTCGAGGCTGCGGTGGAGCAGCGCGGCGGCGACCTCATGGTCGACGACCTGCGAAGCACCGAGCCGGACGACCCGCATTTCGTGGTACCGCGCCGCGCGCGGGGCGAGTCGCTTCGGCGATACATCGGCCGGATAGACGAAGCCACGGCGCGGTTGCGGAATCACTAGGAAGGCGCCTAGTACAATCCCACGCTTCCCTTCACCGAGGCAATCAGCTTCGCGGGATCGTACCCCACGCCCTGTTTGAAGACCAGCTCCACTTTGCGGATGTCGGCGATGGTCGCGGAAGGGTTGCCGCCGAGGATGATCAGGTCCGCTTGCTTTCCCACCGCGATCGAGCCGACCCGGGCGGCCCGGCCCAAATAGGTCGCCCCGTTGAGCGTGGCGATCTTGATCGCCTCCTCCGAGGTGAACCCCTCCTCGACCAGGAGCTCGACCGCGCGCTGGTTCGAAAAGCCGGGGATAACACCGCCGGCGCCGGTGGGATCCGTCCCGACCAGCAACGTGCCGCCCGCCTTCGCAAAGGCTCGCTCGAGCGCCATCGCTTTGGGAAAGAGCGTCGCGTAGGGCGACTGGGTCATCTTCGAGACGGCGGCATACTGACGCTCGTACGATTCCCGGAGCTGCGGAATCAGCACCTCGATACCCGGAGGCATCGGGCGTCCCGGCGTGAACGTCTCGAACACGGTGAGCGTCGACGTGATCGCCACTTTCCGCCGGATCAGCTCGGCGACCAGCGCTTGGAACTCCTTCCCCTCCGGGTCGAGCGCGTTCACCGTCTGGGTGACCCCTTGGCCGGGCGGGCACATGTCGGGCTTCTTGTCCGCCACGAAGTCGCTCGACGCCAGGAAGCCGTGCTCCAGGTTGTCGATGCCTAACGCTGCCGCCTCGGCGTAGGTGACCGAGCAGAGGTGGCCGGTCACCTTGATCCCGCGCGCGTGGGCCGCCCCGATCGCCGCGCCGAGCACGTCGCGGTGGATCTGCATGTA
>JBDTOH010000033.1:0-19518 GCA_039933355.1 Gemmatimonadota bacterium
AAATGCGGGCCGCATGGGAAATCGTTGCCACATTTGCCATCGCGCATCTCGAGGTGGGCTTCGAGCTCACCGTCGACGCGGTGGGCCGGCTCCATGTGCCCGCCGGCCAAGACCGGATCAGCCGGCTCTCGAGCGTGTGGGGTCACGACCTCGCGGCGACCTTGATCCCAGTACAGCATGCGGGCGGCGCCGTCCTGGTGGAGGGGCTGGTTCAGCGCCCAGCCGACGCGCGGCCGACCGGACGTCGCGCCCAGCTGTACGTGAACGGCCGGCCGTTCCGGGACCACTTCCTCGTCCGCGCCGCCGAAGCAGGATACCGCTCGGCGATTCGTCCCGGTGACCGGCCCAGCCTGCTCCTCTTTCTCACGGTGCCGGGCAGCGACGTCGACGTCAACGTGCATCCCGCGAAGCTCGAGGTCCGGTTCCGCGAACGCGGGATCATCGAGCAGGCCGTCGAGGACGCCGTGCGCCAAGCGTTAGGCAGGATCGAGGCGGCCACCTCGGTCTGGGGGAACGGCGCCGGCCGCGAGAGCGGTCCCTTCGACCTCCCGCCCGAAGCGCTCCCGGCGCGCTCGCCGGCGCCCCCGGCCGATCTCTTTGCGCCATTCGGAACCCCCGATGGGCAGCTCGCCGCGCCGCAAGCCGAGCCCCATTCGGCCACGGCGCCGGTGGCTCAGTTGTTCGATACGTACATCATCTTCGAAGCCACCGATGGGCTCGTGCTGGTCGACCAGCACTCGGCGCACGAGCGGGTGTTGTACGAGCAGGCGATCCGGGAGCTGGAGAGCGGCTCGGCGTCGAGCCAGCGACTGCTGCTCCCCATCACGGTCGAGCTCACCGACGAAGAGCTCACGGTGGTGGAGACCTTCGGCGACACGCTCCGCCGGATCGGGTTCGAGGTCGAGCCGTTCGGCGGCCGGAGCGTCGTCCTCCACGCCGTCCCCGCGCCCCATCCCAAGTTCGACGCGGCGCAGTGCTTTCGGGAGATGGTGAGCGACCTGGCGCGGGGCCGCTTCGGCGGGTGGGCCAATCGGCTCGAGCGGTTCGCGGCGACCTACGCCTGTCGCGCCGCGGTGAAGGGCGGCGCCCGGCTCGGCGACGCTGAGATGCGCGGGCTTCTCCTGCGGCTCTTCGAGACCGAGCTCCCGCCGCACGACGTCCACGGCCGGTCGACCATCGTCAGGCTCACGCGGGAAGAGCTGGAGCGACGGTTTGGCCGTCGTTAGGGTCCCGGTCATCGTAGGCCCCACCGCGGTCGGGAAGACCGCGGTCGCGCTCGCCCTCAAGGCGTTCTGGCCGCTCGAAGTGATCTCGGCCGACTCCCGGCAGATCTATCGCCGGCTCGATATCGGCACCGCCAAGCCGACCCGCCGGGAGCGCCAGCGCGTCGTCCATCACGGGATCGACGCGGCGGAGCCCGGCGAGCGCTACAGCGCCGGGCGTTATGCGCGCGACGCCTCCGGCTGGGCGCTCGGGGTGCGGGAGCGGGGCCAATTGCCGGTCGTCGTCGGCGGCACCGGCCTCTACGTTCGCGCATTGGTCGAAGGGTTGTTCCACGAGCCGCCCCTCGACCCCGACGCGCGCCGTGATCTCGAGGCGTGGGCCGGCGCGCTCGACTCGCTCGAGCTCGTGAGGTGGGCGGGCCGGCTCGATCCGTCGTTCAAGGGCGGGGGCCGTCAGCGTGCGCTCCGAGCCATCGAGGTCGCGTTGCTCACCGGCCGTCCGCTCTCGTATTGGCAGGAGCGCGCCCGCGCGTCGAGCGTCATCAGCCCCTGGTACGTCAGGCTCTCCGCGCCGCGGCCGGTGCTTCACCAGCGGATCGCGGCCCGGGCCGACGATATGGTGAGGCGCGGCTTGATCGAGGAGGTCGCCGCCGTCCTCGCCGAAGGGCACCCGGCCGATGCCCCGGGCCTCGACGCCGTGGGGATCCGCGAAGCGGTGGAATACCTGCACGGCAAGCGAACCCGGGAGTCGGTCGCCGGCGCGGTCACCATCGCCACGCGACAGTATGCCAAGCGCCAGGAAACCTGGTTCCGCCACCAGCTCGCCGGTCCGGTGCTGTCGATCGACGCGACCCGGCCACCCGAAGACCTCGCCGAGACGATCGCCCGCGCGTGGGAGTCCGAGCAGCGGGTCGAAACCAATGCCGAAGCGCAACCGGCTGGAGGAACGACGTGAAGATTGGAATCACCTGCTATCCGACGTACGGCGGCTCCGGTGCGCTCGCCACCGAGTTGGGGCTCGATCTCGCCCGGCGCGGTCACGAGGTCCATTTCATTACCTACGCGATGCCCTTCAGGCTCCGGGGCTACACCGAGCGGGTGTACTTCCACGAAGTCGATACCGTGACCGGTCGGTATCCGCTCTTCGATCATTATCCGTACACGCTGGCCCTTGCGAGCAAGCAGCACGAAGTGGCGCTCCGCGAGAAGCTCGAGGTGCTCCACGTCCACTACGCGATTCCCCACGCGCTCACGGCGTGGCTCGCCCGCGAAATGCTCGGCGCGCGCCACCCGATCAAGGTGATCACGACCCTGCACGGCACCGACATCACGCTGGTCGGCCAGGAGGCGAACTTTCACGCCATCACGAAGTTCTCGATCGAGCGATCCGACTCGGTGACGGCGGTGTCGCAGTTCCTCAAGGACGAGACAATCCGAACCTTCGGCTGCACCAATTGCGGCATCCGGGTCATTCCCAACTTCGTCAATGTCGCCGAGTATCGGCCGGCGAAGTCGCCCGCGGCCGAGGCGATCGCGCCGGCGGATCACAAGATCATCACGCACGTGTCCAATTTCCGCGAGGTGAAGCGAGTCCGCGACGTGGTCCGGGTCTTCGCCCGGATCCGCAAGGCGCTGCCGGCAACACTGCTGATGGTGGGCGACGGGCCGGACCGTGACGATGCCGAGCGGGAAGCCCGCGATCTCGGCGTCGACGCCGACGTCAGATTTCTCGGTCGGTTAGGCGCGGTAGCGCCGCTCCTCCAGGCCAGCGACCTCTTTCTGCTTCCGTCGCAGAGCGAGTCGTTCGGGCTCGCGGCGCTCGAAGCCATGGCGTGCGGCGCGCCCGTGGTCGGCGCGCGGGCCGGCGGAATGCCCGAGGTCATCATCGACGGCGTCACCGGCATCCTCGAGCCGGCCGGGTCGGTGGAAGCGATGGGACGCCGCGCGGTCGAGCTCCTCCGCGACCCGGCCCGCTTGGCCGAGATGTCGCTCGCCGCCACCGAGCGAGCCAAGGAGTTCGCAGCGGACCGGATCGTCCCGATGTACGAAAAGCTCTATCACGAGGTCGCCGGCCGATGACCGACTTGAGCTGGTGGCAAGGACTGATTCTCGGAATCGTGCAAGGACTCACCGAGTTCCTGCCCATCTCGAGCTCCGGCCACCTGGTGCTGGCCGAACGGTTCGTCGGCTTCAAACCCCAGGGCTTGTTCTTCGAGGTCATGGTCCACGTCGCCACGCTGCTCTCGGTCTTCATCGCCTACCGGGCCCGGATCGGGGAGTTGCTTCGCGGCCTGTTCCGCGGCCAGCGGAGCGCGTGGAACTACGCCGCCCTGCTGATTCTCGCGTCGGTGCCGGCGGGACTGGCCGGAATTCTGCTCAAGGAGTATTTCGAGCGCACCTTCCATTCGCTGACGTCGTTAGGTTGGCAGTTCTTGATCACCGCGGTGGTCTTGTGGAGCACGAAATGGGTCGGGCGAGTTCCCAAGCAGCCAACCGTCGGACCGGGGCGCGCTCTTGCCATCGGCATCGCGCAGGCGATCGCGATTGTTCCGGCCATCTCGCGCTCCGGCATGACGATCGCAACCGGCCTGTGGCTCGGTCTCACCCCGGCGGTCGCCGCCGAGTTCTCGTTCTTGATGTCGATCATCGTGATTGCGGGGTCGGGGTTCCTCGAGTTCCGGCACATTCCGCCCGGCACCACGCTGCTGTCGGCCGGCCTGGTGTGGGCGTTCCTCTCGGCGCTCGTGTTCGGCGTCATCGCGATCCGGCTCCTGGTGGCGCTGCTCCGAAGCAGCCGGTTTTATCTGTTCGCCCCGTACTGCGCCGTGGTCGGCGTGCTCTGCCTCGTCTGGTTCGGGCTGCTCGGACGATGAGGCCGTGATTCGCTGGTACGACGATGTCCCGTCGACCCAGGACATCGCGCACGAGATGGCGCAGGCCGGCGCGCCCCACGGCACGGCGGTCGCCGCGCGGGCCCAGCACCGCGGCCGGGGGACCCGAGGGCGGGGCTGGAGCTCGGCGTTAGGCGGGCTCTGGCTGAGCCTGATCTGCCGGCCTCGGGACCGGGGCGCGGTCGAGACGTTCGGGATCCGGATCGGGCTCGCGCTCGCAGCCGGGATCGAGGCGGCGACCGACGGTTTAGTGGAAGTCGCCGTCAAATGGCCGAACGATCTCTACGTCCGCGACCGGAAGCTCGCCGGGATTCTGTGCGAGGCGCGCTGGCAGGGTGACGCACTGGCGTGGATCGTCGTCGGGCTCGGTGTCAACGTCGCGAACCGGCCGCCCGCGGGTCTCGCGCAGTCCTCGATCTCGCTCGGCGAGCTCGGATGGGCGGGCACCGCGGAAGGGCTCGCGGAGCCTCTGGCCGACCGGATCACGGTGGCCGGAATCCGCACCGATCGCCTCGACCAAACGGAGCTTGCCGCGTTTGCCGCCCGGGACTGGCTCCGCGACCGGCGACTTGCTGCCCCAGCCGCGGGGATCGCGCGAGGCATCTCGCCGAGCGGCAAGCTCTTGATCGACGGGCCGCTCGGGCCGGTCGAGGTGTTGGGGTCGGTGGTGCTCGCGGACCGATAAACCCAAGCCGTGGACTCACCTGGCTCTTGGCCGGGGAGGCGTTCCCTGGCTACTTTTCCCCGCCAACGATCCCCAACCGCTCTGGGAGCGCATCCATGACCTCCGCCGCGCAGGCGACGCCGGCCTCCGACTACACCGAGCTACCCCACCTGCTTCGGCACGGGGCGTTGCTCGGCATCATTCAGGCGGTGCTCGTCGCCCTCTTCTCGGTCGTGTCGCGCGGGCTCGATGGACCGCTCGAGATCGGGCTCGAAGCGATCATCCTGATCGGCGGGATCGGCGCAATGATCACGCTGCCAGGCCTGTGGACCAAGGCACGCACCATCGAAGGAATTGCCGGCGCCGCGGCGATTGGCCTCTTCTCCACGGCCATCTTCATGGCGTTCGACGTTGCCATCTTCCAGCCGATCCAGCTCTATACGAATCGATGGCTCGAGATCGGCGGCGGCAGCAACTGGTGGTACCATCCTGTCTGGTGGATGGTAGGCACCTACCTCACGTGGATGGGGGCGTGGATCCTGGCGAATCAGACCGCCAAGAACGGCCAGCCCTCGGTGCCCGCGCTCGTGGGCGGCACGGTCGTCGTGGCCGCGATCATCATGGCGGCGGCCGCCCTCCTTCACTTCCCGGGCGCCGCGTTCGGAGTCGGGACCTTCGCCGTGGCCGTACTCCCCGCGCTCGCGCTGCTCGTGGCCGTCACCGGCTGGGGAGCCAGAACCGCCTAACGCGATGTCCGTAGTTCGCTTTCTCGCCAGTTTGCTGGGATGGCTGCTCACGCCGTTTTTGGCGTGGGCAGCTTCGTTTCTGGGGGCGACGATCGCCGCCGCTCTTCTGAGCAATCTGGCTTCGCCCCAGACCGCGCTCGTGATCGCCTTCACCCTGGGTCTCGCGTCGGCCGTGGTCGTCACCGTGTTCTGGCTCCGGTGGATCCGGCGTTCGCGGCGGATTCAGCGGACGCTCCACATCACCGAGGACGGCACCCCGGAGGTGCTGTCGGTGCCGGAGCCTCCGGCTTCCCCATGAGTACGCGGCTGGCCGTTCTCGCCGCCCTTCTAGCGGCCTGCGCGGACCGGCCGAGGCCGGCGCAAACGGCGGTTGCTCCACCCGCCGCAGCGGTGTCCCAATCGCCCGGGGACTCTCTGGTCCTCTCGCTCGAGCGGGGAGCCTCGATCTGGCTCACTGAGGAACGAATCGGACACGACAGCGCGGGGACGGCGTGCTCCGAGCGATCCGTCGAGATCCGCCGGGACTCGACTCGAATTCGGGTTCCGCTCCTGTATACCCGCTCGCCCGTCAAACCGGCCGGAACCGGGTTCGTGCTCGCCGTGCTCTCGACCAGTTGCCGGCCGCTGGCCGAGTATCGCGTGGATCTCGCGACCGGTCGTCCGATCAAAGTGCGCGACCGGTGAAGCTCGCGGTCGCGCTCGCAGGGCTTGGCGTCGCCGCGCGCGCGCTCGGTGCGCAGACCGTGAGCGTCTCCGCCTCTCGATGGCTCACGAAGACGCCGATCTACGATTTCACCGCGGCAATTCACGAGGGCGCGCTGGGGCCGTTCCGGTGGAAGCCCATGGTCCGCTACACCTCGGTTGCCGGGGCAGAGCCGGCCGGATTCCTCGGCGCCGGCGCCGACCTCCGGCTCCCGCTCGGGGCCCGGGCTCGTCCCTTCCTCACCGGAGGGATCTCGGCCGGGTTCCTCAATCTGCATTCGTCGTTAGGCGTCGACCCCTGGTTCGCATGGGGGGCGGGCATCGGAGCCGAGTTGGTCCGCACCCGAGGATTCGGAATCCAGGTGCAGGCCCTCTACCAGCAGTTGTCGAGCAACCACTCGAGCCACCGGCTGGACGGCGTCGCGATCGGCATTCGAATGGGCAATCCGTTCGGCCGGAGCCCCGCGGAAGCAAAACCGGCTGCGCCGGCTCCGTCGCCCGCTTCTCGTCCGCCGGTTGCGCGCCCGGATTCCGGCCGCGCGATCCCGCTCGCAACCGCTGCGTCGCCCGCCTCGACGCTCCGGGTCGTCGACGCGGCGCTCGACGCAATGGGTGCCCCGTATCGATGGGGCGGAAGCAACGCGAACGGATTCGATTGCTCCGGTCTGATCGTCTACGCCTATCGCACGATCGGCCTCGAGCTCCCGCGCCATAGCGCCGAGCAAGCCCGCGCCGGAGTCGACCTGCCGCGGGAAGTCGAGGGCCTTTTGCCGGGAGACATCCTGGCCTTTTCCGCCGACAAAGGCGGAAGCGTCACCCACGTGGGCCTCTACGTCGGCAACGGGAAGTTCATCCACTCGAGCTCAGGCGGAGTGCGGGTCAGCCAGCTCAGCCGCGATGATCGAGAAGGGAAGTGGTGGTGGCCGAGATGGGTGGGGGCGAGGAGAGTGGTGGGAGGTAGGGGCTAGGGGACAGGCCTTGAGATTCGGAGGAAGGAAACGTGCGTCAAGCCTTCCCTCCGCTTGGGCAATGCCATGCCCCCAGCCCCCGAAACCCCTAGCCCAATCCCGATTCCCGAGCCCTTAGCGGTTGTGATGCTCATGTCCCGCCTTGTTCCCGGTCTCGTCGAGGCTGGCGAGGTCGTCCTGCAGCAACTCGTCCGACAGATCGAGCGCCGGCCACTTCGCGTAGTCGTCGGGCGTGAAGATCCCCGAGATGTGGGCCATCACGCCCTTGACCTCCTCGCTCGTGGGATTGTCGTAGGTCCCGATCACCCGATACTTCCGGCCGGCCTTGAGCCGGATGCCGTCGCCGGTGACACCGGGGAGGCTGCGGGAGATCTTGAGCACCTTCCCATCCGGGGCGCGGGTCGTCTTCGCGCTGGCGAGGACCTTCCCGGTCTCGACGTCCTCGAGCCGGACCGAGCTTCCATAGTCGTGCATATGCCCGCTGAAGCCGAGAATCCTGCCGCTGATCGGCATCGTGAACTCGTGAGCTTTTTCGCTCTTCCCGGGCGGCACGTCGAACGTGTTGGTCCCGCCGACCGTGAGGTTCACGTCCATGTACAGCGGAAGGGCGTCCACCGGTCGCGGGTTGAGGTTGCTCGGGCTGTACGCCAGTCGTACCCGAATGGTCACGCCCTCGAGATCTCTGCCTAACTCGTTCTGCCAGGCCATGTACATGCCGAGCTTGGCGCCCGTTTTCATCGGAACGCCGATGGAGGCCGGCACGGAGATCTCTTCGGTCTCCTGACCAATTCCGAACAGGCGTTCCACGGCGGGATAGAGCAGTTGCCGGCGGTCGAAGTTCACGCCGATCAGGTGGTGGATGAGGCGCCGGTTGATCGGCCTGCCGTCGGGCCCTTCGACCTCCACCTTGAAGCCTCGGAGCCAGCTTGTGTTAGGCCACTCGAACCGGAGGATCGGGGTCTCATGGCCCTCCATCGCGTCCATGGCGTCATGCTTCATCCCCGGCGGCATCGACTTCACGGAAAAGGGGCCGGCCGTCACGATGACCTCGCGGTGAGCCGAATCGACCGTCACAGTCGCCTTGGGGACGTCATCGGTCCCGGGCGCGGCCAGCGCTGCGATCAGAACTAGCTCGAGTCCAAGCATCGTATTGCTCCAAGAAAGACGGGTTCGACCAGGATTTGCTCCTGCCCCCGTAGCAAGTCAAGTTAAAAGGCAGCTATCGCCGCTACAACGGTCGGTCCCCAGCCGAAGGTTTCATGCAAATCCGGTTTCCCACGCTCTTGGCCATTGCGCTTGGCCTCGGAGCCAGGCTCTGCCCGCTATCGGCCCAGGCCGATGGGCTGCTGCTTCCCAACGCGAAGCGGGTCGCGATCCCGCTTGCCTCACCGCGAGCCGAAGGGATCGTCGGACGAATTATTCAGGTAACCCGGGCAGAGTCGCAATTTGGCCCGGAGCGCGAAGCCGACGTTGCGATGGGCGAGACGTTCCCGGTGCTCGGGCTCTCGCGCGGCAGGATTCCGGTCATGATGCACCTCGGAGCCGAGGTGTATGGTCGGTTCAGCCTGGACGATCCGGGCACGTCCCTGATCAGCAGCGACTGGGTGGTCGGCATCCACACCGTCGCCGACCTGGGAGCGTGGCAGATCGACCTGCACATCTACCACGAGAGCAGCCACCTCGGTGACGAGTATGCGGAACACTTCAAGGCCACTCGGCTCGACTGGACCCGAGAGGTCGCGACGCTCGGCGCTCGGTACCAGCGCGGACGGTTAGGCATCTCCGGGTACGCGAGCTATACGCTGATCGACAAGTTGCCGCTGGCCAAGCCGGCGGCGGCGTTCGCGATCGACTACAACAGCCCCCACCGGCAGTTCCTGGGCAGCCAAGCGCGCCTGGTCGCCGGGGTCTACACGGAGGCCCAGGCCTACGCGGGCTGGAAGGTCTCGTCAGCGGCCCGCGTCGGGGGCGTGGTTCGCGGCCAGAACTCTCGCCGTGAAATGGGCCTGGGTCTGATCTACTTCGATGGAATCTCGACTCAGCGGCAGTTCTACAAGGCGAAGAGCCGGTATTACGGGCTGGAGTTGCGATTCGGGTTGTAGGGGACACGGAAGCCGGGAATCGGAACGTCGATCGCGCCGCTCCCCCCTGGACGATTTGGGAGCTTCCGAAGGGCCATCCTCGTATGCGCTGGTGCAGTGGCCCGACTTCCGGCGTCCGACTTCCGATTCCACCGTCCGGTCTTGACCTTACTAGCCTGCGCCTTATCTTAACGACCTGCTCTTAGCACTCGCACATCGAGAGTGCTAATCCATTGCAGGATCGTGTTTTGTTCAAAATTCCAGTTAGGGAGAGGATTGCCAGATGGCGAAGTCCAAGCTCAAGGTCACGCCGCTCGAGGACCGGGTTCTTATCCGGCCCGACGAGGATACCGAGACCATGCGAGGCGGTCTGTACATTCCCGACACCGCCAAGGAAAAGCCGACGCAAGGTGAGGTCGTCGCGGTCGGGGCAGGGCGGGTCGAGAAGGGTACCCGGGTGCCGATGGACGTCAAAGCCGGCGACAAGGTGCTCTATGGGAAGTACAGCGGGAGTCCCGTCACGATCGATGGCGAAGAACTCGTGATCATCAAGGCCTCGGATATCCTGGCCAAGCTCGGGTAACGAAAACTCAGGGAGTAGGGATCAGGGCTTCGGGCTCAATCGACCCCGAGACCTAGGACCTAAGCCCTCTCAAGGAGAATGCAATGGCTGCCAAAGAATTGATGTTCAACACCGACGCTCGCGCGAAGCTCAAGAAGGGCGTTGACGCCCTCGCCGAGGCGGTCAAGGTGACGCTCGGCCCGAAGGGCCGGAACGTCGTCATCGACAAGAAGTTCGGCTCCCCGACGATCACCAAGGACGGCGTCACCGTCGCCAAGGAGATCGAGCTGTCGGATCCGGTCGAGAACATGGGCGCGCAGATGGTGAAGGAAGTCGCGACCAAGACATCCGATCTGGCCGGCGACGGTACCACGACCGCGACGGTGCTCGCCCAGGCGATCTTCCGCGAAGGTCTCAAGAACGTGACCGCCGGCGCCAACCCGATGGAGCTCAAGCGCGGCATCGACAAGGCCGTTGAGGCCGTCATCGAGGAGCTGAAGCGGATCTCGGTGACCACCACCGGGAAGAAAGAGATCGCCCAGGTCGGGTCCATCTCCGCGAACAACGACATGGAAATCGGCAAGCTGATCGCCGATGCCATGGAGAAAGTCGGCAAGGACGGGGTCATCACCGTTGAAGAGGCCCGCGGCCTCGAGACGACCCTGGAGACGGTCGAAGGCATGCAGTTCGACCGCGGCTACCTGTCACCGTATTTCGTCACCGATCCGGAAAAGATGGAGGCGGTGCTCGACACCCCCTACATCCTGATCCACGACAAGAAAATCTCCTCGATGAAGGACCTCCTTCCGGTCCTCGAGAAGGCCGCCCAGTCGGGCAAGCCGCTCTTGATCATCTCCGAGGACGTCGAGGGTGAGGCGCTCGCGACGCTGGTCGTGAACAAGCTTCGCGGCACGCTCAAAGTCGTCGCGGTCAAGGCACCCGGCTTCGGCGACCGCCGCAAGGAAATGCTCGCCGACGTCGCGAAGCTCACCGGCGCGAAGGTGATCTCCGAAGAGCTCGGCTTCAAGCTCGAGAACACCGTGCTCGCCGACCTCGGCCAGGCCAAGCGGGTCGTCGTGGACAAGGACAACACCACGATTGTCGACGGCAAGGGCAAGCCGGACGACATCAAGGGCCGGATCTCCGAGATCAAGGTCGCGATCGACAAGTCGACCAGCGACTACGACCGTGAGAAGCTCCAGGAGCGGCTCGCCAAGCTCTCCGGCGGTGTCGCCGTGATCCATGTCGGCGCTGCGACCGAGACCGAGATGAAGGAGAAGAAGGCCCGGGTCGAGGACGCGTTGCATGCCACTCGTGCCGCGGTCGAAGAGGGCATCGTGCCGGGCGGCGGCGTCGCGTTGATCCGTGCTCAGTCCGTGCTCGACAAGGTCAAGGGGACCGAGGACGAGAAAATTGGCGTCGAGATCGTCCGCAAGGCGCTCGAAGAGCCGCTCCGCATGATTGCCCAGAACGCGGGAGTCGAAGGCTCCATCGTTCTCGCCAAGGTCAAGGAGTCGAAGGAGAAGAACTACGGCTACAACGCCGCGAACGACACCTACGAGGACCTGGTCAAGGCCGGCGTCATCGATCCGACCAAGGTCACCCGCACGGCGCTCCAGAACGCCGCGTCGATCTCGGGACTGCTCCTCACCACCGAGTGTGTCGTGGTCGAGAAGAAGGAAGATCGGCCGGCCCCCTCCGGTGGTCCTCCGGGCGGCGGTATGGGAGGGATGTACTAGGGTAGGGATTAGGAATCGTGATTAGGGGAGAGGGACGGGTCGTGAGATCCGTCCCTCTCTCTCGTTACATAGGGGAACCGATCAGGGGCGACCGGCGTATATTGCGGGTCGGTTCGAATCCTCAGGGGAGGATGCAGATGCTGCGTGGGGTTGGAATAGGTTTCGTGCTGTTGACCTCGGCTGGAGCGCTGGGTGCTCAAGGCAAGGGCGACAAAGGCGCACCCGAGCTCGCCGGGACCTGGCAGCTCGAAAAGGGTAACGTCAAGGCGGATGGGCCGAAGATCGTGGTGATCCGACCTGATTCGAGCGCGAGTTGGGGAAAAGAGACGGTGCGATGGAGGCTCAAAGGCGATCAGATCATGATCGCGCTCGGCGGCGAGTGGGAGACCTACAAGCTCAAACTCAAAACCGATCGCATGATGCTCTCCGGCGGCGACTTGACCGAGCAGATCACGCTCAAGCGGACCGGTCCCTCGACTCCCCGTCCGGCCGGAGTGATGGTCCCCCCCGATCCTGATACCCAGTCGTAAACAGCGATAGATCCAAACTGTATTGCGCCGCTCGCGCCGACCGCAGCTGGATCGGCGCCAGCGGTTCGTGTTGCAGGGCAACCTCGACCCGCCCGCGGAACCCACGTCTCGCAAGAATGGCCGCCACGGTTTCCCGGGCAACGGTTGGTGAGTTGCATTGCAGGCTGAGATGGGCCAGCACGACCGTGTGAATGCCGCCTGGGAGAAGCTCGAGCAGTAACTGCCCCGTCGACGTGTTGGACAAATGCCCGCTCGACCCCGCGATCCGGTGCTGAACGGACGCCGGATACTCACTGGTCCGGAGCATCACCTCATCGTAGTTCGATTCGATCACCACGGCGTCGAGCGACCGGAACAGATATCGGAGCGCCATCGTCGGTCGGCCAAGGTCGTACGCGAAGCCGAGCCGCACGCCGTCGGCTTCGACCTGGAGCGCCACCGGCTCTCGGGCGTCGTGAAGGACCGGGCAGCAGCCGATCGAGAATGGACCGACCTCGGTCAGGCTGCTCGTGGCAAGCGGCAGGTGGGCCGGAGGCGCTTCGCTCCGGTCGAGGGAGCCGAAGGTCCCCCGGGTTGCGACGATCGGCACGTTCCGCTTCTTGGCGAGGCGGACCGCGCCGGTCGTGTGATCGCCGTGTTCGTGGGTCAGCGCAATGCCGACGAGCCGGTCGAGATGGAGACCGCTCAGCGCCGCTCGCCGCTCGAGCTCCTTTGCACTGAACCCGGCATCGACGAGAAGCACGGCATCCTCACTCGCGAGCGCGAAGGCATTGCCTGCCGAGCCGGAGCCGAGGACGTGAAGCTCGATCATCGGGCGAGGCGCTGGTGGGTGGCGATGAGCGAGGCCGTGATGGCCGGCGTCAGATCGACATGCCGCCGCGGCATCACCCGGCCCGCAATCTTCAGGAAGCCTTCCAGCTGCAGCCGCTCTCCGCTGCCCCAGGCGAACGGGACCACATAACGAGGTACGGGACCGCCGACGACGCTCGCTCCGGCTCCAACAACCGTCCCAGTGGAGAGGAGCGTGCCGATTCCCGTCTTGACGTGATCGCCGAACAGGGTCCCCACGTTCGTGCGGCCGGTGGCCAGGCGGCCACCCGGCAGGTCGAGGCTGACCTCACCGTAGGTGTTCTTGAGGTTCGAGGTGATGGTCCCGGCACCGAGATTGACCCACTGCCCTAACACGCTATGGCCGAGGAACCCGTCGTGGCTCTTGTTGGCGAAGCCGAGGAAGACGCTGTTCGACACTTCGCCATGGACCCGGGTGGCCGGCCCGAACGACGAATGCCGGACGGCGCCGCCGAGGAGCCACGTGTCGGGCGCTGCAAAGATCGGTCCCTCGAGCCGCGTCCCTGAGCGGACGATGCAGCCGGAAGAAAGGATGATGGCTCCCGTTCGGGTATCGAACACGACCCCCGGCTCGACGACGGCGCCGAACGACGCCACCAGACCCGGCGGGCCGAGCATGATCGAGCCCGGGGGCACGCCGTCGGACGACTCGGCGAGGAACGTGGCGCAGTCGTCGGCCAGGAGATGTTCGAGCGCGGTGAGGAGGTCGCACGTCCCTCGAAGGTGGAGTCCCTCGACGGCGAAGGCGGGTCCGCCGTCGAGGTCGTCTCCGGGCCATCGCTCGCCGGCCGGGACGATCCAGCCGACGCTCTCGCCGCCCGCCGTGAGCCGCCTAACGTCGGCCGGGAGCTCGAGACCGGCGCCGATCGGCGCGAACCACGAGGCCGCCACGATCGCCGGGCCGTCGACCGGCGCGGGAGCGCGGCACGGCGCGGCGCCGGCGTCGGCGAAGTCGGGGCAGTGGCCCGAGAGCACGGCCGTCACTTCGCGGCCTAACAGCATCGCCCACCGCTCCCGCACTCGCCAGGCGCCGGCCCGGAGCTCGGCTATCGGACGAACGCTCCGGAACGGCTCCCATTCGCTGCCCGGGTCGGGCGGCTCGAGCAGGTAGAGCGCGGGGTCCGTCACGTCGGGAGCTCCCGTATCGCCGGGGGAAGCACGTCGAGCGTCTGCTTGAGATCGGCGGCGCGGCCTCGATCGAGCACGAGGATCCGGCCGTTGGCGGCGACGACCACGAGGTTGTCGACCCCGCTCACCACGATCGGAGTCTCTTCGCTCCACACGATGCAATCGCGGCTGTCGACCAGCGTCGCGTTGCCGACGATCACGTTCCCGTTCTGATCGGTCGGGCGGACTCGGGCGAGCGCGTTCCAGGTTCCGATGTCATCCCACCGAAAATCTCCGGCAACGACCGCCACTCGGTCGCTGCGCTCCAGCAAGCCAACGTCGATCGACACCGGCTCGGCGGCGCGGAAGTAGCCGGCCACGTCGCCGCGCTCGAGGCTCGGAAGCGCATCGGCGATCTCGGGCGTAACCCGGCGAATCTCCGCGAGCGCCATGCTCGCTTTCCAGGCGAAGAGCCCGGAATTCCACAGCGCGCCTTGTTCGATGAGCACGCGGGCTTCGGCCTCTTTGGGCTTCTCGACGAACCGCCCCACCCGGCGGCCCGTGCCGTCGAGGGGCTCGCCGGGGACGATGTAACCGTAACCGGTTTCTGGACGGGTGGGTACGACGCCAACGGTCACCAGCACGTCGTGCCGGTCGGACAGCTCGAGAGCGGTCCGGCCGACTCGGGCGAAAGCCGCCCGGTCGGGGACATGCCAATCGGTATGCATGGAGAGCACGATTGCGTCCGGGTCGCGGCGAAGGGCTTCGAAGCTGCCCCAGGCAAGCGCGGGCCCGGTGGACCGCGCTTCCGGCTCGACCAGAACATTCGTGTCCGGCACCGGAATCGACCCCTTGAGCTGGCCGGCCAGCTGGGCGCCTGCGACGACGAGAATTCGCTCCGGCGCGATCAGGCCATCGAGCCGCGCGAACGTCTCGGCGGCGCTCGACGTCTGGCCCGCCAGGGGCAAGAGGTGCTTCGGTCGGCTAGGGGAGGAAAGCGGCCAGAATCGGCTGCCCGATCCGCCGGCCAGGAGGACGGCCCACTGCATCGACTGCGTCGTCCTAAATCGCGGCGCTCACGGCCGCGCGTTGGGTTCGGATCTCGTAGAGGAGGGCACCGATGTCGGTATCACCGGCGGCAAAGACGATCAGCGTGTGGCTCGCATCGAGCGGCGAGAGGATCGCGGGGCCGTGCTCCAGGTCCAGGACCACGGTGTCCAGCCGCGAGCGAGCCCCCGCCATGCCGAGCTGTCGTCCGTTTCGGATCAGCTCGATCGCGAGCGCCGCGATCGCCTCGCGGTCGGTGCCCGGATCCAAGGCGTCGTGGACGAGAAGACCGTCCTCGCTCACGATCGCCGCGCCGTGAACGCTCTCACCGTTGGTCCACCCTGAAATGAGGTCCCTGAGTGCCGGCATGGTGGTGGCTCCGAGGGGTGGCAAGACGTTACGGGCGACTGAGTTCCGGCGGGTGATGCCGCCCGCTCGATCGGGGGCGACACGCTCCGACCTGCGGTGCACCAATGACCGGGGCAACGTAGGACCCGGGCCGGATGAAGTCAAGAAATCACGTCGGGTTGACCGGCCTTCCGGCAGGGCCTTAACTTTTGCTGATGAAACATGCGGTTGCAGTGATTCTCGGATTCGCCGGATTCGCGCTTGGCTGTGGAGACCCGTTCAAGCTCGGGCCGGCCACCATCACCAACACGATCGACACCCTCGCCCTTTTCTCGGTCAACGGCACCGCGCTCAACAAGCCGAGCGCCTATAACCTCAGCGTCAAGTCTGCGGTGCTCCTCGGAATCGACGCCACCAGCACGTTCGATTTCCTCTACTACAGAGACCCGGTCAAAGGCGACGTCTTTCTCCCGCTTGCGGCGGTCAACAAGAACTTGGCCTCGGCAACCGGACAGGCTGGGTTCCTCAGGGCGACTGAGACGTTTGACAATATCAAGGTCGCCCAGCAGGTCGGTTACTCCTCGACCGACACGGTGAAGATCGCGGTCGGCGATGTCTTGTACGTCCACTCGAGCAACGCGATCTGTGTGCTCGGCATTCCCTACTACGCGAAGCTGCAGATTCTCTCGATCGACGCCGTCGAGCGCTCGGTCGTCTTCAAGATTCTCATCAATACCAACTGCGGATACCGCGGGCTCGAACAAGGTCTTCCCGGTACGTGATCGACATCAAGCGGTTTCGACAGGATCCGGATGGCGCGCGCGCGGCGCTGCTCCGGCGCCGGGATGATGCGTTGCTCCCCGTCCTCGATCGGCTCGGTGCCCTCGACGCGCAGTGGCGCGTCATGGTGACCGAGGTCGAGCGGCTCAAGGCCGAGCGGAACGCCGCGTCGGAGGAAGTCGCCCGCCGCAAGAGAGCGAAGGAACCGGCCGACGATCTGCTCGCGAAGCTCAAGGAATCGGGAGAGCACGTCAAGGCTCTCGATGCCGCAACGCGTGTCGTCGAGGACGAGCTTCAGCAGGTCGCGCTCAGTATTCCGAACTATCCCCACGCAGCGGTCCCCGACGGCGCTGCCGAGGCCAACCGTGTCGTCCGAAGCTGGGGCGAGCCGGCGACCTTGCCGTTGAACCCGAAGCCGCACTGGGAGCTGGGCGAACAACTCAAGCTCTTCGACCTGCCGCGGGGTGCGAAGATCGCGGGCTCGGGCTTCCCGCTGTTTACGGGCTGGGGAGCACGCCTGGTGCGAGCGCTCGCCAATTTTCTCCTCGACCTTCACACTCGCGAGCACGGCTACCATGAGGTCCTGCCGCCGTATCTGGTCAATCGGGCCACGCTCACCGGCACCGGTCAGCTGCCCAAGTTCGAAGAGGACATGTACACCATCCCGAGCGACGATCTGTTCCTGATTCCCACGTCCGAGGTACCGCTCACCAACATCTATCGCGATGAGATCCTGGATGCGGCGTCGCTTCCACACGCGTTCGTCGCGTATACGCCATGCTTCCGGCGCGAGGCCTTCTCGCACGGCAAGGATACCCGCGGGCTCATCCGGGTCCATCAGTTCGACAAGGTCGAGTTGGTCCGCTTGGTTCGCCCCGAGACGAGCGACGCCGAGCACGCCCTCTTGACCGAGCACGCGGAGACGGCGCTCAAGCGGCTCGGCCTCGCGTATCGGGTGCTCGAGCTGGCCGCGGGCGACACCGGGTTCAGCGCCGCGCGGACCTTCGATCTCGAGGTCTGGGCGCCGGGAACCGGAGCGTGGCTCGAGGTGTCGAGCGCGAGCACGTTCACCGACTTCCAGGCGCGGCGTGCAAACCTCCGCTTCCGGCCGGCGCCCGGTGCCAAGCCGGAGTTCCTTCACACGCTCAACGCGTCGGGCGTTGCGTTTCCACGCACCATCATCGCGCTCCTCGAGAATTACCAGGACGCCGACGGCTCGATCCGGATCCCGGAGGCGCTCGCGCCGTATCTCGGGACCGACCGCCTGAGACCAGCCTAACGATGTCCGAGTCCGCCGGGCGGGACTGGCTCCTGTCGCTCAACTCCGAGCAGCGGGAAGCCGCCGAGCATGTGAACGGCCCGATTCTGGTGCTCGCGGGCGCGGGCTCGGGCAAGACCCGCGTGCTGACGACGCGGATCGCCCACTTGATCGATCAGCATCGGGTGTCGCCGGCGCGGATCTTCGCGGTGACGTTCACCAATCGAGCCGCCGGCGAGATGAAGGCTCGGGTCGGCTCGCTGCTCGGGCGCGATCCCTCGGGGCTCTGGATCGGGACCTTCCACAGCCTCTCGGCGCGGCTTCTCCGCCGCGAAGCCGAGCGGCTCGGATTCAACCGGCAGTTCACGATCTACGACGAGGACGACCGGCTCGCGCTGATCAAGCGGCTCCTCGAGCAGCGGAGCCATTCGGTCAAGCTCTTTCCGCCCAAGCAGGTCCAGAGCCTGATCTCGAGCGCCAAGAACCGGATGCAGTCGCCGGAGTCGCTCGCCGCCTCGGCGCCCCAGCCGCTGATCCAGGTTGCCGCCGACATCTATACCGCGCTCGGCCCCGCCCTCAAGGCCCAGAACGCGATGGACTTCGACGACCTGATGCTCCATCCGCTCACGCTGTTCCGAGAGCACCCCGACACGCTCCGATATTACCAGAGCCGGTTCTCGTACGTTCTGGTCGACGAGTTCCAGGACACGAACCGGGCCCAGTACGAGCTGGTGCGAGCGTTAGGCGCTCACCGCAACGTGTTTGCCGTCGGCGACGACGACCAGTCGATCTACGGCTGGCGGGGCGCCGAGGTGAAAAACATGCGCGATTTCCAGAGCGACTTCACCAGCGCCAAGCTGGTCCGGCTCGAGGAGAATTACCGGTCGACCCAGATCGTGCTCGACGCCGCCAACGCGGCGATCTCTCCGAACACGGGCCGGATCGGCAAGACCCTCCGGACCGCGCGCCGGGGAGGAGAGACGGTCACGGTCCTGACGGCGGCAGACGAGCGCGACGAGGCGGAATGGATTGCCCGCGAGCTCAACACCCGCCGGAACAAGGGCGACTGGGCCGCGAGCGAGATGGCGGTCCTCTATCGAACCAATTCGCAGTCGCGGGCGATGGAAGAGGCATTCCGGCGGGCCGGGATTCCCTATCAGATCATCGGTTCGATCAGCTTCTACGACCGGCGCGAAGTCAAGGATCTGCTGGCATATCTCCGGCTCATCGTGAACCCGGCGGACGACGAAGCCTTCACCCGGGCGATCGCCGTGCCGCGGCGCGGAACCGGAGAAACGAGCGTCGCCCAGCTCAGGACCGCCGCGGAGCAGTGGGGGAAGCCGCTCCTCGAGACGGCGGCCCGGGCCGACGCCATCGCCGGGATGCGGCCTAACGCCCGGACCGCGTTCAAGAAGTTCGCCGAGCTGCTCGGGATGCTCCGCACGAGCGCAGTGGGACGGTCGCCCGCGGACGTGCTCGAACAATTGATCGTCGCCATCAGGTATGAGGCCTTTCTGCTCGAAGAAGGCCCCGAGGGCGCCGACCGGTGGGAGAACGTGCGCGAGCTCCTCGCGGGTGCGGCGGGATGGTCCGAGATCGTCACGGACGAGGAAGAGACAACCCCGCTCGAGCGGTTTCTGTCCGATGCGGCGCTGCTCTCGGCGAACGACGCGGTGCAGGGAAGCGAGCAGGGCGTCACCCTGATGACGATCCACACGGCGAAGGGGCTCGAGTGGCCGGTGGTCGTGGTCGCCGGGATGGAAGACGGGCTCTTCCCGCTCATGCGCGCCATCGAATCGATCGACGGGGTCGAGGAGGAGCGGCGGCTGTTCTATGTCGCCCTGACCCGCGCCAAGGACAAGCTGTACTGCACCTGGGCCCGGATGCGGCGGCGCGGGGGGGAGCTCAAGCCCAGCATGATCTCGCGTTTCATGGAGTCGTTGCCGCCCGGTATCATCGAGGAGAAGAGCACCGCGGGCGTCTTCGGGAGCGGCGGAGCCGTCTCGCGGTTCGGCACCGGCCG
>JBDTOH010000034.1:0-19436 GCA_039933355.1 Gemmatimonadota bacterium
CTGGTCGCGCGAGAGGGACTCGTCTCTGATGGGCGGCTCGATCGCGAGCTCGGGCGCGAGCACGCGGAGCGCGACGTCGAACCGGACTTGGTCGTTGCCCGCGCCGGTCGAGCCGTGCGCGACAGCGGTCGCTTCGATCCGCCGCGCGACCTCCACGACCGACATCGCCTGCTGGGTCCGCTCGGCGGCGACGCTCAGCGGATAAACCTCGCCGCGGAGCACATTGCCTTGAATCAGATACCGAACGAACCGGTCGAACGTGATGGCCCGCGCGTCGACGGCGTGGTGCTCGACCGTGCCGACCGCCGCAGCCTGGCGCGCGATGGCCTCGAGCTCCGCCTGATCGGCGCCGCCGGTGTTCACGTAGACGGTGTGCACGGCGTATCCCTGCTCGGTGAGCCGGGGCACGCAGTAGGACGTGTCGAGCCCACCGGAAAAAGCGAGGGCGAGCGTCTTGTTATGCATAGTGCATAAAGATGCAGGTTGTCGGGGCGCGATGCAAGGGGTGGGCTGGTCTATACTCCCTTCACCAATCCCCCATCCACCCGCACCTGCTGCCCCGTGATGTAGCCGGCCCGCGGCGACAGCAGGAATGCCACTGTCTTGGCGACCTCCTCCACCGTACCCACCCGCCCGAGCGGGATCTCGGAGCGGATGTCGTCGGAGACAGGGTAGGTGTCGATATAGCCGGGCAACACGTTGTTCATCCGGATGTTCTTCGACGCGTAGCGGCGCGCGTAGAGCTTCGTGAAGGCTCCGAGGCCCGCGCGCAGAGCCGACGAGATCGGAAAGGCGAGGCCCGGCTCCTGAGCGCCGAACGTGGAGATGTTGACGATCGCGCCGCCACCCTGGGACTCGAAGATCGGCGTGACGAGCCGCGCCATCCGGACCACGTTGAGATACACGAGCTCGAACCCGTGATGCCACGCTTCGTCCGTGAGCTCCATGAGGTCCCCCTTGGGGGGGTGGCCCGTGTTGTTCACGACCGCGTCGATCCGCTCGTACCGGCTCTGGGTGTTTCGCACCAGCGTCTCGAGGTCATCGGGCGACGCGACCGACCCACGCACGACCACCGCGTCGAGCTCGTGACCGAGCTCGACGACATCGGCGGAGCGGGCCATCAGCCCGAGGCGATAGCCGCGAGCCGCGAGGACCCGCGCGCACGCGGCGCCCATGCCACGGCCGGCCGCCGTCACGATCGCGACGGGCGTCGGGTCCGTCACTGCCGGCCCAGACAGCAATGAGGCATGATCCACGAGGCCACGAGAAGGGCCGCCTGGGTGACGAGGAAAATGAACAGGGCCGGGCGAAGACCGCGCTCCGGCGGGTTATCGAACGCGCCCCCGCCTACCAGCGCCAGGCAGAGCGCGCCGACGAACGACGCGCAGGCCGCAAACATCCGGCCCTCATCGAGCTCGAGCAAGGCGTTGATGACCAGCGCCACCACCGGAAGCCAGAAGGCCAACCGCAAACCACGACTCATGAGCTCTTACCGTTCTGACACCACGTCGATCGTGACTTGGTCCGCCAGGTGTCCCGCTTCTGCACGGATGACGTGGCGCCCCGGTACCAGCGACCATCGGGTGCCTCGATACGCGTGCCCATCCACAAACCACCGAACCGTGCTCCGCCGCGGCGCGCCGAGCGAACGGAGGCCGATGGTGGCGTAGGCGAGCTCGACACCCGGCACGAACCGATATCGGTCGCCGCTCTGTGGATACGCGATCCGGAACCCTTGAGGCGCCTGACCCGTAATAACCCGCACGAGCCCGGCGGCCGCCACGGCATTCCCCTCCCTTGCCTGCGCCGCCCACGCCCGGTACTCGACCGGCAGGACCACCCCTTCCCCCGTGTGCCAGTCGCACCCAGACTCCGGTGCGGTGCCCGCGCGGAACCACTCCGTCGCCTGCGGACAGCGCGGCGTCGCGAGCAGGCCCGAAAGCCGGCAAACCGTGGCCGCCACCAGTCCGTGAGCCCCCGGAGTGGGCCACGCGCCGGGTGGATGCCGTGCGGCGGTGACCAGCACCGCCCGCTGCAGCAACGGGCCCGCGCCGCTCACGCCGCTCACGCCCTCCATTGGCCGGCCGCTGAAGTTACCGACCCATACGGCCACCGTGAACCCCGCGGTCGTTGCCACGGCCCAATTGTCGGTGAAGTGGCGACTGGTCCCGGTCTTTGCCGCGGCCGGGAACGGGAACTCGAGTGGAGTCGACGGCCCAAACCCGGGGATTCGCGCAATCGGATCGGCCAGGATGTCGAGGAGCTGCAGCGCCGCCCCGGCCGACATCACCCGCTCCGAAGCGTCCGGCCCCTCACCCGCTTCACTGGCCCGCCACCGGACCGGATGCCAGACACCCCCGAGCGCGATCGCGCGATAGCCGTTGGCGAGCTCGAGCAGGGTCACGTCGCCGTTGCCTAACGCCAAGCCGAGTCCGTAGTGGTCGGCGCTGTGGGTGAGCGACGCAAACCCGGCCCGGCGGAGCGTGCCGAGCAACGCCGGCGTCCCGATCCGGTTGGCGAGCTCGACCGCCGGCACGTTGAAGGAGCTCCCCAGGGCTTCGCGGATTCGGGTCGGGCCGTGGAACCGGCGGTCGTAGTTGCGGGGAGCGTACGGGCCGGTACCCGTCTGATAGACGGCCGCCAGGTCGGGCAGCACCGACGCCGGCGTGTATCCGCGGTCGAACGCGAGCCCGTAGAGAAACGGCTTGAGCGCCGAGCCGGGTTGACGAGGCGAAATCACCATGTCGACCTGGCCCGACGCCGGCTCGGAGAAATCGGGCGACCCGACCCACGCGAGGATATCGCCGCTCTGATTGTCGAGCACGACCGCCGCCGCGTGCTCGGCCCCCTTGTCGCGCATCACCTCGACCGTGTGGCGCACCTCCGACTCGATCGCGAGCTGCAGCGGGAGGTCGAGCGATGTCCGGACCGGAACTGTCCGCACACCCGGCACCGAATCGAGCCGGCTCAAAACCCAACTGGTGAAGTGAGGTGCCTCGAATCGAGCTTCGCCGGTGGTACGAAGGACCGGCTCGGCGGTGGCGGCGGCTACTTCCGCCGAGGAGACCACCCGGCTCGCGGCCATCCGCGCGAGCACGACGCTCCGGCGCTCTGCCGCCCGCGCGCGCGAGCGGAGTGGATTGTCCCGGCTCGGCGCGCCCGCGAGACCGGCGAGGGTCGCGGCCTCTCCGAGGCTCAGGCTCCTCGCCGACGCGCCGAAGAAAAGCCGGGCCGCGGCGTCGACCCCGACCGCGCTCTGACCTAACGGTACGAGGTTGAGATACCGTTCGAGGATGACCTGCTTCGGCAGCTGCCGGTCGAGCCGGAGCGCCCACGCCATCTGGATCAGCTTGCCGGCGAAGGTCCGTCCGGAGGGATGGACGAGGCGGGCGAGCTGCATCGTGATGGTCGATGCTCCGGAGACGATCCGGCCCGACCGGACGCTCGACCCGAGCGCCCTGCCTAACGCGAGCGGATCGACGCCCGGGTGACGATAGAACCGGTGATCCTCGGCGGCTACGAATGCCGTCAGGAGATCGGGATCCATGTCCGCGATGGAGACCCATTGCTGCCGCGCACCGCCGACGACCCGGGCCGACCGGAGCGGAAGCCCGTGACGGTCGAGCAAGGTTACGCCGGAGGGTGCCGTATCGGTCCGAAACCCGGCCGGAAGCGGCCACATGACCCAACCCGCGAGCGCGAGCAGGCCGAGCGCCAAGGACGGCCACAGTCGGGGCCGCCGCCACTGCCGGCGGTAGCTCATGGACTCTTCGCCTTCACGACGAAGGTCCCCGCATCGCTCCGGCCGTACACGCTTCGGTTGTACATCTCTTCCGCTTGCGCTTGGGGCTTGATGAACGTCCCCGGCGTTGTAGCACGCGTGAGGTACGTGACGGTGTACGCACCTTTCCACAGCACGCGGGCGAAATACACCACCCGGTCATCGCGAAGCTCACGGTGATCAAACGGGGTCCACCAGCCCGAATCCCAGCTTCCAAACTCCCACCGTCCGAACTTCGACTCCTGGCTGTCGGACTCGGTCGCCGCTGAATCCGGCGCGCCGGGACCCGGGACGCCGACCGTCCGGAGACTCAGGTCGATCGCCTCGAGGCCGGCTGGGAGTGGATCGTCGACGACGACGAAGGCGCGCTCGTCGGCGACGGTGACTTTCAATCGGACCCGGACGAGATCGCCTTCCGCGGCGGTTGTGATCGCTTTACCGGACTGGTCCTCGTACCACCGCTCCACGACGATGCCGTGGTCCTCCGGCCGAACGGGCACGTCGCGCGGGACCTCCATCACAGTCACGTAGTAGAACGCCGGCGCGCCCGGCCCGACCGCCGCGAGCGACAGCGCCAGCGTCTTGGGGACTCCCGTCTTCCCGGCGACGAGGCCCGTCAGCGGCACGGCGGTGTCCGCCACGGTGCGACCGTCGAGCGCGAGCAGCGACCGGCCGCCGCTGCCTAACCGCACGGTCCGCCGCTCGCCGGGCGGAAACCGGCGCTGCCAGGCGTCGACTGCGCGGACCGCGGATGCGTAGTCCTGGGTGTTCCACCACGCGCTGCGAATCCGCCCCTGAGTCACCACGGTCTCGAGCAGCGGTCCGAGAAGCGCATTGGCGGAATCTATCGCGAGAGTCGCGATCAAGAGCGAGGCGGCCGGCCGGACGGTGGACGTGAAGTAGAACCGGCTCGCGAACGAGTCGGGCAGGACAGCCCGGCGGCCCTCGATTTTCACCGCGCTCCAGAACGGCTCGAGAATTTGTCGTGCGGTCCGCCGATCGCCCCCTCGCGCGGCGATCTCGGCGAGCGCGAATGCATCCTCAGGCGTCAGCAGCGCCCGCTCTCGAATCAGCTCGTTCTCGGCGGCGCGATTCCGTTTGCCGGCGCGGCTCAAGAAGCCGGCGATGGCGACCCGTTCGGCCAGCCGGGCCCGCACCTCCGACTCCCAGACTGCCACTGAACGAACCAGATCGGGAGGATTCTGGAGAGCGTTCGTCAGATAGCCGGTGATTCCCTTCAGCACCGTGTCCGGCACTGCGGCGCCGGCCGCCTTTGCCTCGAGGAGCACGATTCCGGCGTGGGCCGTGAGCCAAGGCGAAGTCCAGTCCGCCGCGCTCCACAGGCCAATCCCGCCATCGGGCCGCTGCCGGCGGGCCAGGATCGCGACCGAACGATTGATCTCCGACCGAAGGCCGATGGTGTCGCCGGCCCCACCGCCGGCCTCCTTTCTTGCCCGGAACAGGGCCACGATCGGAAGCGCGACGCTCGCGACCTGCTCAGAGCACAAGTACGGATAGACCTCGAGATCGCGAGCGTACTGCTTGAGCAGCGCGAGTGGTGAGACGGCGAGGCTCAGGCTCACGCGGGAGCGCGCGGGATCGACGTCGTCGCCGAGCTCGATCGTGGCTGTGGTGGTGTCGAACAGCACGCCCGCCACCGTCCGGTACCGCGGTGCATATGCAGGCTTGATCGGCAGCGCGAGCCGGACCGCGTCCTGGTCGCCGGCTCCGGTCACATCGAAGCGGAACGCCGCGCTATCACCCGGTTGGGCCTCGAACTCGAACTTGATCTCGCGACCCCGCCCGGCCTCGAGCGTGGCGGAGCGCTTTGGTTCGCCGATCAGGCGGATGCCGGTGGGCTGCGCGGTGACTTGAACCTGAGGAGTCCCTCCGACGCGATGGTTCACGACCACGCCGGCGAGGAGCTTGTCGCCGGGGCGGACGAAGCGGGGCAGCGCCGCCCGGGCCAGGAGCGGCCGGGTTACGAGCACCGGGGATTCGCCTTTGCCGTACCGATCACCCGCCGTCACGGCGACGGCCATCACCCGGAACGTGGTGAGATTATCCGGGAGCTTGACGGCAATCTGACCGTTCCCCGCCGAATCGGTGACGACTGATGCCAGGAAGAACGCGGTCGTCCTAAACCGCGAGCGCAGCACGTCGGCCGCGCCCTCACCGCCTCCGCCGCCCGGATTCCTGCCCTTATCGCCGGCCGTGACCTGGGGTGCGACCGTCGACAGGTTGCTGGCCAGCCGGAGCCCGACTCCTCGGGGCTGATAGAGAAGGCCGATCGGATCCGGAGTGGTATAGCCGGTGAGTGAGAGAACGCCTTCGTCCACAGCCCAAAGCGTGACCTCGCTCCGGTTGCCCCGACCGCTTCGGTCGCGGACAGAGACGGTGATATTGGCGGTCTCCGCCGGCCGGTACTCCGTCTTGTTCGGCACGATCGCGACCGAGAGGCGTTTCCGTTCCGGGCGGACCCTCAGCTCGGCGTATCCGACCCGAATCGTCGGACGGCCGGGATCGTCGAGCGGGCCCGGCTTGGCGCTCCGCCCGCGGGCCACCAGGATCGCGACGTAGACGTTAGGCGCGTACGCCTCGGTGATCGGAAACTTGAGGGTGGTGGCGCCGTCGACGATCCGGACCCGGCGCTGCTCGATCAGGCCCTCGCGCTCGACCGTCACCCAGGCCTCCGCATTGGTAAACGGCGACGCGAACAGCACGGTGGCCGTGTCGCCGACTTCGTAGCTGGTCCGATCCGGCACGACCTCCATCTTGAACTGGCTCTCGTCGTTCCACGGCACCCAGCCCGGGCCGGTCACCCACCGGTAGAGCCCGGTCGCCGCCGGGCGTCCTCGCTCGTCCGCCGCGGTGAACTCGATCGTATAGCTCCCGGCGGAGGGAGGCGTGAACCGGCAGACGGCGCCGCCCGCGGTGGTCCGTGCGGCGCAGCGAGCCACCGTGTCGGAGACCCACTCGCCCACCACTTCCGCATAGCCGTTGGTCTCGCGCCGGACCTGGTGCCATTCCCGCCGGACGATCGTACCTTGAATCGCGACGTTCGGCACCCGGCGACCGTCCGGCCTAACGGCGATCAGATCGACGGCCTGGGCCGTGCCGGCGGGCCAGAAATAACCGGTGCCCGAGGGCTTCGCACCGATATAGAACGAAGCCGGGTGCACGGTGACCGAAGTCGAGCTGAAGACGTTCTGGCGGTTCACGTCCGTCACGACCGCCTCGATCGACGCGACGCTCGGCCGGCCCTCGCCCGCGGAGGACACCGGCGCGCGAATGGTCAGGTGACCGGTCGCGTCGAGCGAATCGGTCCGGCTCTCGGTGACCTGGGTGCCGCCCTGGCGCCGGCTCTCCTCCCACCACCAGCCGGCCGGCCCGATGTAGTAGCCGTCGGTGTTCGGGATTGTGACCGACCAGATCGGGCGTTGGCGCACCGACCATGACACGGCCGCGCGGGCCATCGGGGCGCCGAAGAGGTATCGGGCCGAGATCGTCGCCACGACGGAGTCGCCGGCGAACCGCGGCACCGTGTCGCTCATGACATCGACGAGGAACTCGGGCGGACGGTATTCCGCCACCTTGTAGTCCGTCTGGGCAATCTCCTGCCACGAGCTCTGCCGCTTAAGCGCGAGCGCCACCCGATAGCGCCCTAACGGCGCGTCCGCGGGCAGCTTGAGGCCGGCCGTGAGCGTACCGAACGCCGAGAGCGACACCGTCGACTGCCGGAGCGTGCCGTCTTCTCGATCCTTGAACGTGAGGCGCACCGAGTCGGTGCGAGCCGGGACCTTGAGCGAGCCGAGATTCCCAGTCCTGACGATGGCCTTCATATAGACCGAGTCGCCGGGGCGGTAGATGCCGCGCTCGGTGAACACGGCGGCGGCGGCAGGAAGCCGCTCGGTACCGTACCCGCTCGAGACGTTGAACTGCCAGAGATTCAGGTCGGGATCGTAGTCGTTGATCCCGACCAGCGCGCGGTCGTCTCCGAGCACCACCTCGACGTACCCGTCCATGGAAGCGGAAGACCCTTCTTCATCTTCGCCGCCAGCCGGTTTTCCGGCGCCGCGCCGGAGGCCGGCAAAGCGCGCGATGCCGTTAGGATCGGTCCGGCCCCGGGCGAGCACGCGTCCGGTGGCTTCGTGGAGGATGACCGCCGCGCCGGGACGGGGATTTCCGTCGCTCGCGCCGGTGACCCAAACCACTCCCTCTTCGACCCCGATCTTGGCGTGGACGCCGAGGTCGGTGATCTGGATCAGCGCGATGGGCTGGTGGTCCGCCGGGGCCGCGCCCTTGTCGCGGGTCTTGACCAGCACGGCGTTCGTCACTTTGACCGCGAACAAGGTCGGGGTCTTCGGGCGCGAAGCGTTAGGCGGGGTGAACGGAACTCCGTAGATCCCGTGATGATCCTTCGCGGCGCCCACCTTGAACGTCCGCCGGGTCGCCTTGGGCCGGAGCGCGGCCCAGTCCTCGTCCCACGAATACCAGGAGCGGCCCAGAAACTTGGCCTCGAGCGAGTCCGGGATCGCGGCGGTCAGGACCTCGAGGCTGTCCACGTTCACGTAGGTCACGGCGAGGGTGCGGGGTCCGACCCGCTCGATCGTGCTCCGGCCCTGAGCGTAGCTGATGTCGGGACCGTAACCCGTCGTGGCGAGCGCCCGCCGCGGATTGCCGATGAGCCGCTGGCCGAAGCTGTCTTTGAGCAGCGAGTCGACCTGCACCAGATAGCCGGTGCGCGGCTTGAGACTGGCCCAGACCGTCCACTCCGCGCGGCTGTCCGTGGTGTCCGACACCGACAGCTCGACTTTGGGAAGCACGGTGAGATGGCGAAGGAGCTCGGCCCCGCGTACCGGCGTTGAAAACCGGAGCGCGATCGGGCCGGTCGGACAGAATCCCTGTTCGTTGCAGCCGGCGCTCACGAGCTCGAAGTCGCCGTACGTCGAGAACGGCCACCGCTCGAAGGTGCCGGTCCCCTCCGCGTCGATGGTCCCCGGGAGCACCAGCTCACCGTCGCATCCGTGCGGGAGCGGTTTCGCGGGAGTAAGCGTCACCAGCCGGCGGAGCGGATCATTGGTATGGTCGCGATCGTAGCCACCGGCATCGCGAATCTGCCAAGGCGCATCCTCAGAAATCGGGCGGGGGGAACCGGCTTGGACGCGGATGATTCCGGGCGTGGAGCAGGTCTTTGCCATCTCGACGTACACGAGCTTCGAGATCAACGCGGGATCTGCGGCGGCACTCAGGACGACGTCGAAGGTGGCCGCCGGCGGGAGGAATCGCGCCGGCTCGTGGGCGTGCGCGGGCATTCCGCCGAGCACGCTCGGTCCCGAGACTCGAAACGTGAACCGGTACGGCTCGGCCAGCCGGCTCCCGTCCATGGCGGTGAAATCAGGCTTCACGGTCACGGTGAACGTCGTACCGGGCGCAAGCGGCTCGGCGGGGCGGAAACGGACCGTGACCGGGTCCCGCCAATCGTACGCGCCGGCGATCGAGGGGGCGATCTCGAGAATGTCCTGCGCCTTCACCACCCGGTCGAGGGAGCCGAAGACCGGGCGGTCGAATGTGACGGCGATCACTGCGGCCGGACCGGATTGCGATAATGGTGTAGCTCGGATCACGCGGAGGGCAGTCGGGGGATCGACGACCAGCCCCGCGGCACTCACCAGCAACATCGTGCGAAAGCCGAGCATAACGGGCCGCCTGGAAAAGAAGCCGCACCCAATTGGGCGGGCCCCCAAGTTGACCCTCTCGTACCCAGCGGTCAACGAGGGCGCGGCGGCCAGCCCGAGCAGGCTGCAAGTAGCAGTGAGCCTGTCGACTACTCAGACAGGAAGGCGGTTTTACCGCCTAGTGCCTCGGGATCGGCGCGCCGAGTGCGGCGGGGAGGGGCCTGGTTCGTCCACTGGCATCATGTCATTGTCTGGGTTTGACTTGGCGGGGTGGCGAATGCTCAGCGATGCGATGTCAGGAGCCGGGGTGGCGATCGAGCGGGTGGGACTGTCCCTTCTCGGGCTCTTCTTGTATATTGTGCTGCCTCAATCGTTTAGCCTACGTGGGACCTGATCTCCAGGGGAAGCGGCCAGTCAATGAATAAGGAGCATACACGGATGCGGAAACTCCTCTTGCTGTTGGCGGGGACTCTATCGCTGGTCAGCCTCCCAATCATGGCGCAGGAGAAAGGGACGATCGAGCTCGGTGGCTTCGGTCGCTACACGCACTACGACAAGAGCTTCAACGACATCGGCAGCAAGCGGCAGAACAGCTACGGCGGCGGTGGGCGGCTCGCCTACTTCTTCTCGCCGAGTTGGGCGCTCGAGGCTGATGGCTCGTTCAACGCGACGGATCTCACCGACTATTTCATCGGGTTCCGCAGCACGCCGGTGCGCTACTGGCCGTTCCACCTCAAGCTCATGTACGAGCCGGCGTTAGGCAAGCACTGGAACTTCCTGCTCGGCGCCGGGGCGGGGCTCAACCACTACGGCAAGAGCAACGCGACGGTCTTGAACCCGACAATCTTCGGGAACGACGTCAGCATCGGTGGGTTGACCGGTTTCCGGTACAAGGTCAACAACTGGCTCTCGCTCCGGCTCGACGGCACGCTCGACTACATGCCGAGCCCGCGAAACGGAACCGATGAGGTCCGGAGCCAGGCGAACGGCGTTCAGTTGACCGAGGTTCCCTCGAACAACGTGCATCTCGGCTTGCAGCTCGGCCTCAGCATCTTCCCGAACGGGAAGTGCACCAAGCGCCTCGATGCGATCGACCTGACGCCGGCAACGGCCTCAGTGCAGACCGGTCAGACGGTGTCGTTCAGCACGACCGGCCGGCTCTGCGACGGGTCGTCGACCACGCCGCAGGTGACCTACACCGCATCCTGCGGTACGATCTCCGCCTCCGGGCAGTTCGTGTCGAGCCAGGCCGGTACCTGCCGAGTGATCGCTCAGACGCTCAACGGCAAGCTCGCGGACACCTCGACTGTAACCGTCACTGCACCCCCGCCGCCCCCGCCGCCCCCGCCGGCTCCTCGGCTTACCCGGATCGAGATCAGCCCGAAGACGGCGACGCTCAAGCTCGGCGAGTCGCAGGCGTACACGGTCACCGGCTTCTGGAGCGACGGCAACAGCCGCGCATTGACCGCCAGCGACTGCTCGCTCACAGCCGATGGCAATCCGACCTCGTCGGGCTGGACCTACACTTGGAGCCGGAGCGGCGATTACACCATCACCGCCACCTGCACGGGTAACAGCGATCGCGCGACTGCTCAGGTCCGTGGCTTGCAGGTCACGCTCCGGGCGATGTTCGGACCGAACCGTTACACGACCGCGAACAGCATCGACAAGATGACGCTCGACCAGGTTGCTTCGAACTTGAAGTCGGATCCGTCGCTCCGGATTTACATCGACGGCCACACCGATTGGCGGAACTCGGTCAAGTACAACAATTGGCTCGCCGGGCGGCGCGCTGAATTCATCGCCCGTGAGCTGACCAAGCGCGGCGTTCCGCGCGATCACATGGTCCTCCGCGCCTTCGGCGAGTGCAAGCCGATCGCGGACAACGGCACCGAAGAGGGCATGACGCAGAATCGGCGGGTCGAGGTCAATCAGATCGAGACCAGCGCCCCGGAGAACGCGGACAACAACTGCGCCGACACCGGGCCGAAGGGCGTCAGCAAGATCGGTCGCCCGGGAGAGTAAGAGTCTCGAGCTTTCAAAGAGAAAGGCCGCCCTGAGAGGGGCGGCCTTTTTCTTGGGAGCTCGGGGAACTCAGGGATAGCGACGGGGGACACGGGACGCCGGGAAACGAGGGAAATGCTGGTTGGCGTCACCCACGATTCGGAATTGTGCTCGTACTTCCCAGTCCCCCCGTCCGATGTCCCCGAGCTCCGGCGTCAGCGATCCCGCGGGATCGCCGGCGCGGGGAACTCCCCAGTATCCAGTGACCCCACATCCGTCGATTCGTCCGGTGTCGTCGAGCGGCCTGGAAGGCGGATCAGGAGCACTCCACCGAGGATGACGGCTCCGGCGAGAATCGTCCGGCTGGTGATCGACTCGCCAGCGAAGGCCCAGCCCAGAAGCACCGCGACCAGCGGATTGACGTACGAAGAGGTGGCGACCTTTTGCGGGGTCGAGACTCGGAGCAGATAGGTGAACGCCGTGAACCCGATGATGCTCCCGAACACGATCAAGTAGACGAACGCGGCCCACACCCGCCAGGAGACGGAGGCCGCGTGGAAGTCCCGCCACTGGCCCGCGAGGAGCGAGAGCACGAGGAGCTGGGCCCCGCCGCCTAACATCTTCACCGCAGTCACCATGGCCGGCGACCCGGGGAGCCGGCGCACGTGCGAGTACACCGAGCCGACCGACCACGCGATCGACGCGACCAAGAGCGCGGCAACGCCGATCAGCGGCACCCGCGCTTCGCCGGAGGCCGCGTTCGGGGCGGCCAGCAGCAGCAGCCCGGTGAAGCCGAGGATCACGCCGACGAGCACCCGCCAGGGCGGCCGGCGCCAGCCGGCCAGGGCGCTGTCGAGCATGACAGTCCACAGCGGCGACGTGGACGCGAGCAGCGCGGTTTTCCCCGACGGGACCCGCTGCTCCGCCCAGACGACCAGGCCGTTGCCTAACACGAAGAAGAGGGTGCCGAGGAGGGCGCCGGTGCCCCAGACCGAGGCCGCCGGCATCGCTTCGCCCTGGCTTCGAGCCCAGAGAAAGATCACGACGCCGGCCACGGTAAACCGGCCGCCGGCCAGAATCAGCGGCGGCAATTCCCGGACGGCAATCTGAATTCCAAGGTACGTGGAACCCCAGATGATGTAGATCGCGGCGAACGCCCAGAAGATCGTGGCCCGACGCGAAGCGTCAGCCACGGCTCGCCTTCCCGGTGGGCGAGATCACCGCACGGCCCGACTGACGGCAGGCGTCTCCGGTGGGGGCCGAACGGGCGGCGGGGGATCTTCGGTCGGCTCAGCGGGAGTGCCGGGCGTGAGGTACTCCTCCCGGTACATCTTGAGCATCTCGAAGAAGTAGGAAACCGCGAGCGGACCGACCAAGAGGCCGAGGAGACCGAAGTAGCTCACGCCGGCGACCGCGCCGACCAGCGTGACGAGGGGATGGATCTGCGCAAACCGGTTGAACAGCATCGGGCGGAGGACGTAGTCGATCCCGAGCGAGGTGGCGAGACACCAGATCAGCAGGAAAGCCGCCCCGCCGGTATGGCCATCGAACGCCAGCACTGCCACTCCAGGTCCCCACACCATGCCGCTGCCGACCACCGGCAGAATCGCGAAGACGATCGTCACGACTCCCCAGAAGAGCGGATTGGAGAGACCGGTGAACCAGAACCCAAGCGCGACGACCACTCCCTGTGCCAGCGCCGTGAGCCCGGTGCCGATGACAGTCGAGATCGTTATGGCGCGAAACCGCTCCCGCAGAATGTCGGTGTCCTCTCGCGAGAACGGGATGTAGGGCCGGATTCCTCTCCAGGCGCCGCCGGGATTGAGGAGGAGATAGTAGAGTCCGAAGAAGGCGAGCAGCAGATTGATGGCCAGGCGGGTTGCCGTGCCCACCAATCCGAGAGCGCTCGAGCCGAGCCAAGAGACCAGCGATTCGCCGACGGCGACGAGCCGGCTTCCGATGTTGTAAGGACCCACGTGAAGCTCGCGCAACCGACCCAGAAGCGGTCCGGTCATCACCTTCCCCGCCATGTCTTGAGCCTCGCCCACGAGCATGGTGACGAGCGAGATTCCGGGGACCACGATGACGAGGAGAGCAATCAGGATGACGATGCCCGCGGCGAAGCTCGGCCTCATCCGCTGCGACAGCCGGGCATGGAGCGGCGCCAGGATGATGTACAGCACGGGCGCCCCGATCAGGCCGGTGGCGTACGGCCACAAGGCGATCGCGATCCCGATGGTGAGCAGCGCAAGGAGAAGGGCCGCACGCTGGTGGCTGGAATCGAAGAAGGCCATGCGAAAGAGTAGGGGTGAGGTGGGACGCTGGTCAACAGCTAGTGTTCGCACATATCGTTAAGACAATGAGCGACGTGGAACCAGAACTGACCGCACTGCGGCTCGGGTTTACCGCCGCGACCGAGGCCTTGGTCGTCGTGGAGCTCGGAACTGATGGAACGGCGCGGATCGTTCTCGCGAACCCGGCCGCGCAGGCGCTCGCCGGGGCGGAGAGCGCACCGCTTGCGGGCCAGGATCCCGCCATGTTCGCAGGGCTGGTCGCCAGCGACGTCGGTCTCGAGCAGCTTGGCGCGGCGGCGCGTCAGGCCCAGCCGTTCGAAGGGGAGTTGGCGATTCGCACCGGGGGGACCGAGATCACTCCGCTCGAGGTGCGGATCACGCCTATCCTCGATCGCGGCCGAGTGACCCACTTCGTCGCGACCGGACGCTCGATCGCGAACCGGCGTCACGTCGAGCAGCAGCTGTGGCGGGTCCAGCGACTCGACGCCGTTGCCCAGCTCGCGGGCGGACTCTCGCACGAGCTCAAACACATCGTTCAGACCCTCGACGGGTTCGGGAATCTCCTCCTCTCGAAGACTAGGCCTACCGATCCTCGCCGGGCCGACGTGGAAGCACTCGGCGCGGCGGGCCGCCGGGGCGCGACGCTCGTCCAGCAGCTTCTAACCTTCGCCGGACGCCGGGTCGCGAAGCCGATCCCCCTCGACCTCAATCAAACGATCCAAGGCATCCGCGAGCTGCTCGAGGCGATGATCGGAGAGGAGATCCGCTTTCTCGTCGACCTCTCGCCGGACGTCAAGACCGTGGTCGCGGATCCCGGTGAGCTGCAGCAGATTCTGGTCAATCTGATCAGCAACGCCCGCACCGCGATGCCCGACGGCGGAACCCTCACGCTCACGAGCGAGAACGTCGGCCCGGAGCGGCCGCTCGACTTCCAGTCGATGTTCGGCACCGGACGTTATGTGCTGGTCAGCGTGAGCGACACCGGCGTCGGCATGTCGCCGGAGACAAAGGCGCAGCTGTTTCAGCCGTTCTTCACCACGAAGACCGGCGGCTCGGCGAGCGGTCTCGGGCTCGCAGCGGTGCATCAGATCGTGCGCCAGGCCGGCGGTCACGTCTGGCTCCGCAGCGCGGCCGGGGCGGGAACGACAATCGAAGTCTTTCTGCCGGCCAGCGAGGCCGAGCCGATCCGGCCGACGCCGACCCGCCTGGAGGCGCCGGCTCTCCGCGGAAACGGTGAGACGGTGCTGGTGGTCGAGGACGACCCGCTGGTGTTAGGCTTCTCTGAGCGGGTCTTGGAGAACTACGGCTACAACGTGCTGGCCGCGCCGGGTGCCGCCGTGGCGACGACGATCGCCTCCGAGCAGGGCCGCTCGATCGATCTCCTGGTGACGGATATCGTGATGCCGGGGCAGCGCGGCCCCGATCTCGCCCGCGAGCTGCAGGAGGACTGGCCCGGCCTTCGAGTGCTCTACGTGTCGGGATACTCCGCCCAGGATCTTCCCGCCGACGCGCTGTCGGCGAGCGCGAATCTGCTCGAGAAGCCGTTCACCGGCTCGGAGCTCGCCGCCGCGGTGCGCCGTTCGCTCGATCAAGGAGGGCCCGAATGAGGACCAAGTCGTGTGCGCTGCTCGGGCTCGGACTCGTCGCCGTCCTCGTGGGAGCGTGCGAGGAGCCCACCCGCTCCCCAGCGGGCCTCGTCGCCAACCTGGCGCCGACAATCATGCTGCCGAGCACCGGCACTGCTTCGGGAGCACCGATTGCGATCGACGGGGTCCGGATCCGGGTGGTCCGCCCACCCAGCGAATCGGTGCTCGACACGCTGATCCCCTTCCCTCCCACCGCGACCAGTCTCAATGTCCGGCTTCGGGTCCAGCTCAAGGATCGGCTCGAGCGTTTGACGGTGACGGTCGAGCTGTTGGTCGGTTCGAGGCCGTATTACGCAGCGACCGCGCCGGTCGACTTGGCGGCCGAGGGATCTGCACAGCCCACGCTCAACTTGACGTATGTGGGTCCGGGAGCGGCCGCGCAGACCGTCCGGATCTCACCGCGGGACACGACCGTCACGCTCGGCGATCTGGTGCAGATGCGGGTCGCCGGATTCGATGCGGCAGGCACACCGCTCACCGAGCTCTTAGTGACGTGGAGCACATCGAGCTCGGCCATCGTCATTGCAGCCGATGGAAGCTTTACCGCGCCGGGATCGCCCGGTCAGGTTCGGGTGCGCGCCGTCACTCCCACGGGGATCGCGGACTCCACCACCGTGTTCTTCGCATCGGCGACCCCTTCGAGCCTCGCCATCGCGAGCGGCAACAGCCAGACGGGCACGGTCGGCACGACGCTCGCGCAGCCGCTCCAGGCGCTCGTGCGCGGCGGCAACAATGTTCCGCTCGCGGGGGCAACGGTCTTGTTTCGCTCGCTGTCCGGGGGCTCGGTGACCACCGCGACTGCGACCACCAACGCGCAAGGGATCGCTCAGACCGGGGCAACGTTAGGCACGCTGGCCGGCCCGCAGAGCTTCGAGGCGTCGGTCGTCGGGCTGACTCCGGTCACCTTCGGGGCGATCGCCCAACCCGCTTCGGCAGCGGCCGTGACCTATGTTTCGGGCGGAGGTCAGATCGGAGCGGCCGGGTTAGCGCTTCCGGGCCCGCTCACGGCCAGAGTGACCGACGGGTTCGGTAATCCGGTTCCCGGCATGAAGGTGAATTGGAGCGTGGCCGTCGGCACCGGGAGTCTCGCGTCGTCGACGAACACGAACGCGGTCGGGATCACCACCAACGCATTTACCTTGGGCGGCGGCCTCGGCCGGCAGACCGCTGCGGCCTCTATCTCAGCTGCCCCGAACACCCCGGCGCTCTTCACGGAGATCGCGCAGTCGGGGCCGGCCAACCAGCTCTTCATCTACAGCGGCAACCCTCAGTCACTGAACGCGCCGAACGGCCTCAACCCGCTGGTCGTAAGGGTGAGCGACGCATTCGGAAATCCGGCCATCGGTGCGACTGTCACGTGGACGTTGACGGCGGGAATCGGCAATCTCTCTCCCCCGTCCTCGCAAACCGACTCTACCGGAATCGCGTCGGTAGTGGTCGCCCCGCAGAGCGTCGGCATTTCGGCAGCCGTCCGGGCGACCATCGTTGGCGGGGCCAGTGTCACCTTCAACCTGCCGTCGACCACGACGGTGTTCCAAATGCGGCCCCAGTCCAGCAGCGTACCGAATCTGACGGCCGGCCAGGGCACGCCGGCCGCGGTGGTCACCGCGATCGTCACGGACGGCCTCGGCACACCGTGGCTCGGCCAGCCGGTCAGTTGGTCGGTCCTATCGGGTGGAGGCAGCGTGAACCCGCCGGTGTCGGTGACCGGAAGCTTTGGAGATGCGACGACGACCTACACGTCGGGTACTCGGACCGGTGTGGTCGTGGTCGAGTCCGCCGTCGCGACCGCTGGTGTGACCACCCACTTCACGGTTCGAGTCTTTTCCGCCCCGGCGACCACGCTTGCGATCTTCTCGGGCGATGCGCAAACCGCTCGGGCGGGGACCACGGCCCCCCTCCCGCTCAGGGTTCTCGTGCTCGATGCGTTCGGGAACTTGGTGCCCGGCGGAGCCGTCACCTGGACCGCTCTCGACGGCGGATCGGTCCTGACGCCGGTCGGCGACGCGGACCCGCTCGGGATCGCCGCTACTCAGGTAACGCTCGGTTCGAACCCGGGGGTTCAGCGCTTCCGGGCGACATGTAACGGCGGGACGGTCGTCTTCACCCTGAGAGGGACGTAGGGCTCAGGGCCGCACGACTCCTTCGAGCACTCGCCACACAGTCTCGGCGACTCGTTCCGCGCCCTTCGCCGTCGGATGAATACCGTCCGGCTGGTTGAGGGAGTCCACGCCTGCGACTCCCTCGAGGAGAAATGGGACGAGCTTGGTGCTGTTCTCGCGGGCGAGCTCGGGGTAGATCGCCCGGAAGCGGGCGGCGTACGTCTCGCCGAGGTTAGGCATCGCCTCCATCCCGACCAGCACGATCACCGGGGGCGGCTGACGCTTGCGGGCGTGCTCCATCATCATCCGAATGTTGCGCTTCATCGATTCCGGATCCTGGCCCCTCAACCCGTCGTTCGCGCCGGTCTCGATCACCAGCACCGCCACGGGGCCCTGGCTCAGGACCCAGTCGATCCGCGCCAGCGCTCCGGCCGAGGTCTCACCGCTCACGCCGCGGTTGACCACGCGGTATTTGAGGCCGAGCGAGTCGATCTTGCGCTGGATCAGTGCGGGGTAGGCGAGGGACGGATCGGGAAGCCCATAACCCGCCGTGAGGCTCGTGCCGACGAATACGATGGTCGGCATAGTGGCATCGGCGGGAGCGGGCCCGGGAGCCGCCGGCAGCGGATCGCCCGCTTCGTTGGTCGCGGCCGGCTTCTTCTCGCCGCAGGACGCCAGCAACAGAAGGCCGATGGTGAGAGGAATTCGCCCGGCACTAGGTATCATTGATGGCAATCAAGCACTCCCACAATTCGTCCTCCATAACGGTGATGCCCGACTCCAACGGAACGACCCCGATGCTGGTGTGTGAGGGCCTGACGCAAACCTATCCATCGGGCGGCCGCCAGCTTCGGGTTTTGAACAATATCACGTTTTCAATCGAGCGGGGCGGCATCGTAGCCATCGTCGGGCCGTCCGGAAGCGGGAAGACAACGCTGCTCGGACTGCTCGCCGGTCTCGATCGGCCGAGCGCCGGCTCGGTCCGCCTGGACGGGCAGGATCTCGGGGCGATGACCGAGGATCAGCGGGCCCGGCTGCGATCGGAGAAAGTCGGCTTCGTCTTCCAGTCCTTTCAGCTCATTCCGACGCTCACCGCTCAGGAGAACGTTCAGGTGCCGCTCGAGCTTCGCGGCGAGCCCGCCGACGCGCGGGCGCGCGAGCTGCTCGACCGGGTCGGCTTGGGCGAGCGCGCCGATCACTATCCGGCGCAGCTCTCGGGCGGCGAGCAGCAGCGGGTCGCGCTGGCTCGGGCGTTCGCGGCGCGGCCGCACGTGCTCTTCGCGGACGAGCCGACCGGGAACCTGGACGCCAAGACCGGCGCCACGATCATCGAGCTCATGATCGCGCTCAACCGCGAGCTCGGCACCACGCTGGTGCTGGTGACGCATGACCGGGACCTCGCCGGCCTCGCCTCGCGGGTCATCCGCCTCGCGGACGGCGCCGTCGTCGAGGACCAGATCCAATGATCGGTCCCCGGTTCGTGCTCCGCTTCGCGTGGCGCGAGGCGCGGGCCGCCCGGCGCAAGCTCTGGCTGCTGACCGGCTCGGTCACGGCCGGTGTTGCCGCTCTCGTGGCCATCAACTCGTTCACCGAGAACCTCACCCGCTCGGTCGCGGCCCAGTCCCAGGCGTTGTTAGGCGCCGACCTGGTGGTGGCGGCGAGGCAGGCGCTTCCGGCCGGTCCATCGGCCTGGATCGACTCGCTGATCCGACCGGCATCGGGAAAGCCGGCGGGTCACCGGGCCGAGGTCGCCAGCTTTCCCGGCATGGCCTACGTGCCCCGCACGGACGGGGTCCGGCTGGTACAGGTGCGCGCAATCGAGCCCGGCTATCCGTTCTATGGAACCATTCTCACCGAGCCCGCCGGCCGCTGGGCCAATCTCGCGACGTCCGGCCGGGTCCTGGTCGACCCGGGCCTGCTGAGCGCGCTCA
>JBDTOH010000035.1:0-19432 GCA_039933355.1 Gemmatimonadota bacterium
GCATGTCGGTATTCCCCGCCGTCGTCGACAGGGTGACGGCTTCGGCGAACTGGGTCTCCGCCTTGGCGAGCGCCGCGGCTGCGGGTTGCGGAGCGCCGCCGTCGAACGCCACCTGGCAGAACGTCTCGCCCATCAGCAGGTACGAATACGCCCCGTAGGTCCGGACCTGAGCCAGCAAGTTACCGCGCCCGGTGACTTGCGCGTCAGTCCAGCCGGACAGTTTAGCGAAGATGTCCTCCGACTGGAACCGGGCCGTCCCCAGGGGAGCGGGCATGCCGAAGTAGGACGCGGTCGCCCCGTTGACCTCACACCCGCCGATGGCGAAGTCGTCCTCGCCGGCGCTGATGCTGCGTTCGCCCCAATTGCTTCCCGGCACGTTGCCGTTGGAGCTCTCAAACTCGTCGCTGTGGGCCGAGTTACCGCCGGTGTAGTTGTTGTAGGCGCACTCGAAATCGCCGATGACGCTCCGGGCGAGAATCGGCGCGAGGGTCGGATTGTCGACGTTGGACGCCGGAATCCGGCCGGGGAAGTCGACATCGAGGAGGGTGCCGCACCCGGCGAGGCCGAGCGCCGCCCCGACCACGGCAACGCCTGCCCCGAGCCGATGAAGTAGCTGAATATTCATAACGTTCATCATCTCCGTGTAGTAGTCGCCGTTAGAACGTGAGGCGGATAGTGGTGCGAATCCGAGCCGCCTGCGGCCACGATTCCTGAGTGTAGCCGAAGTTGCCGACCGCGTCGTTGCTACGGTTCGGGGTGATCTCGGGATCGATCCAGTCGACGCCGTAGGCATTCGTCTGCGCCCGCCACAGGAACGCCATGTTCTCCGCGGAGAGCGTGAACGAGCCGCGTGACGCACCGACCCACTTCGCGAACTTGGTGGGGAATTCATACGAGGCGGACACGGTCCGCAACCGGGCAAATCCGCCCTTGACCAAGCCGGTCGCGCCGACGCTGTTGCCGTCGCCCTGAAGAACCTCGAGACCGATGTAGCCTGAGAGGATCTGGTCGGTGCCTTCGAGGGCCTTCTGGGAGCTGAAGAAGAACGAGTGGATCGCGGCAATGTCGCCGACGAGCTCAGTGTTGCCGCCGAGGGCGTCCACCAAGCCGAGGATCCGGAGCCGCTTGCCGATGGTGAACGTGGCGCTGAAGCTGCCGTTCCAGCTCGGCGTGGGCCGGCCGGCGTAGAGGCGCGGAGCGCCGGCGCACGGAACGACCGACCCGTTGCCGCGACCGAGGTCGGTGCCGCCCTCGCACATCACGTCAAACCCGAGCGGCAGCGGCACGCCGCCGACGTCCACGGGCTGAACGGTGGAGCTCACGACCTTCGGGAAAAAGAAGCTGCTCGGTGCGAAGCCCTGCACGTTGAACTGCTGGATGAACGAGCCGCCGACGAACGCCGACGGCGTGCCGCCCATGTCCAAGATCAGCGACGAGTTGGTCGCGAGGGTCGCCCGGAGATCGATTCCGAAGTTCTTGGTCTGAATCGGCGAGCCGTCGATCCCGAGCTCGATGCCGCGGTTCCGGGTCTTGCCGATGTTGAGGAACTGCTTGCCCGGGAAGCCGCGCGAGGGCTTGAGCGGCAGCGACAGGATCGCGTCCTTGATGTCCTTGTTGTAGAACGTGAACTCGATGCCGAGCTTCTGCTTGAACAGGCCGGCGTCAAACCCGGCCTCGTACTCTTCACCGACTTCCGGCTTCAGGTCCGTGTTGCCGAAGTTCTGCGGCGAGATCCCGCCGAGACCGAGGCTGCCGACCTTCGACTGGTAGGTCTGAATCGCGGAGAACACGTCCGGCTGGAGACCGGCGCGGCCCCAGGCAGCGCGGAACTTGAGCTGCGAGAACATCTTCGAGTTCTGGAGGAACGGCTCTTCCGAGGCCACCCACGAGACCGCGAGCTTCGGATAATAGGCCGCGTTGAAATTGCTGCCGAACGCGCTATTGTCGTCGCCGCGGAGCGCGCCGGTGAGGAAGAAGCGGTTCTTGAATGCGAGCTGTTCCTGGACGTACGCGCCTGCAGTCTTGTTCTCCTGGAACCCCTCCGAGGCGCCGATCTGCGCCCCGCTCGAGATGTCGCCGCCGGGGCCTGGAACGGAGAAGTTCTCGCCGGTTCCGCGGACGAACTCGAGCTGCTTGTAGTAGTACTGCGCGCCGACCGCCGTCGACGCGATGAAGCTCTTGCTGATATTCCAGTCGCCGGAGAGCGAATAATCCAGCGTCAAGAACGTGGACCGCTGCTGGGTCGAGGCCTTGGAGCCGTTGCTGGAGCTGAAGAACGGCCGGCGGGCATCGGGCGAGAGCTGCACGAGAACCGACGACTTGTTGTTCGTGAAGTCCGGACCCACGGTCAGCGACTGCCGGAGCCACGAGAGCGGCCGGTGGGTGAACTTGAGGCTGAACGTAGTCCGATCGATGTTATCGAAGCCCTGGACCATGTCGTAGTCCTCGGGCCGGTAGAAC
Organism: Gemmatimonadota bacterium; assembly: GCA_039933355.1. Classification (GTDB taxonomy): domain Bacteria; phylum Gemmatimonadota; class Gemmatimonadetes; order Gemmatimonadales; family GWC2-71-9; genus SHZU01. The sequence continues at coordinate 2,461 of JBDTOH010000035.1, forward strand.
TGGTACCCGTGACCACCGTCGTTCCAACCGGTGTGATCGGGGTCGGAGGCGCTGGGCTCGCAGCCCGGGAAGTTACAGGCCCAGAGAATCGACGTGGTGATCGGCTGGAAAGCCGACGCGCCCTGAAGCTTCGAGCGGGTCGAGCCCATGCTGAAGTCGATCTTGAGCTTGTCGTTCGGCGAGCTGTAGCTCACGTTCGCGCGAGCGGAGTACTTGTTCTGCCAGTTGTAGTCGACCATCCCCTCGTCGCGGTTGAAGTCCGCCGAGAAGTAGTACCGAAGCTGGTCGGTGCCGCCTGACATCGACGCTCCGGCCGCGAACGGAACGCCGGTCGAGAACGGGGTTCCCAAGCCGCGGGCGATGTTGAACTCAAGGACGTCGAACCGGGTAACCTGATGGGTGGTCGGACTGTAGAAGTAATTCGCCGGATAGCGACCGACCGGATTGTTGAGCCAGTTGGCGCCCGCATCGGCATGGAAGTCGAACGTGGCGCGCCCGGCACGGCCGCGCTTCGTGATGATCTGGATCACGCCGTTCGACGCTTCAGTGCCGTAGATGGTCGCGGCCGACGGGCCCTTGAGAACCTCGATCGACTCGATCTCTTCCGGATTTAAGTCGTTGATTCGGGACGGCGACTCCTGGCCGCCGAAGGCGTCGCTGAACGCTGCATCCGCGTTGTTAACCCGGACGCCGTCAACATAGACGAGCGGCTGGTTCGCGAGGCTCAAGCTGCCTGACCCGCGGATACGGGTCGTTCCGCCCGAGCCGACCGCGCCCGAGGCGCGGATGATCCGGACGCCCGGCACGTTGACCGAGAGCATGTCCTGCAGCTTCGCGGGCGGCGCGATCTGGGTGACCTCGGAGACCGCGACCCTACCGATCGCATTGCCGAGGGAGCGCTGCTGCGCCTCGCCGACGGTGCCGGTGACAACGAGCTCGTCGAGCTTGACGACCAGCTCGTTGAGCTCGACCCGGACCGCGGCGCCACCGACCGTGGCCTGTGCCTGCGTCGGCTGGTAGCCGATGCGGGTGATGTTGATCGTGACGGCGCCGGTCGCGGTGCTCGGCAGCCGGAATTCTCCCCGCGTCCCGGACCGGACCCCGGCGGCCCCGCCCTGCATGTTGATGATGGCATCAGCGAGCGGCCGGCCCGTCTTACTGTCGACGATGGTACCGGTCACCGCGCCTGCGGCCTGGGCAAAGACTGGCCGCGCTGCCACAGCCGCGACCGTCGCGACCAAGGCAAACTCGACCAAGCGAGGCGCTACTCGACGTAGCGCTCGCGCGAAGCGGTTACCCATAGCGGGTGTCCTCCGGACAAGGGTGGGGCTAGGAAGTGTAGGATGTGGAAATGAAAGCATGCGCTTCTGTATACAATTCTGCCGACAATCGGTCAATCGCGCAAGGGGCAAAGTGACACGCGGATCGTGTCGTTTCATCATCACTGTTATGGAAGCTGAACACGTCATTGATCACTCGGCTCGAGGAATCCGGCTGCGCCGGCCCGTTTTTCAAGACCAGACTGCCGAGACTTCCATCGGAACCTCATATCGTCGTTGGCTCCGGTGAGGCCTTGTGGCACGGCGTCGTGTCAAGCTGTCCCTGCGGACAAATCTGACCACCTCGAGAATCCAGAGACGGATCTCGTCGCGCGCGTTCTCGCCACCTACCTGGTCGTAACCAAGCCCGGACAAACGACTTTCAGTGCGAAACCCGCGCGTCAGAGAGACCCGCGCCGGCTGATATCGTGTCGCTGTTCGCAGCGCTCCGGCGTCGGACGCCCGGTCCAGAGCGGTTGCAGCTTTGGCAGCCGCGAGTGCTTGCGTTCGTCTTCGATGCCGTCGGGGACCGTTCTCGAGCGCCTCGCAGTGCGATGCGTCGGGGATTTGGTCACGGTTCTTAATATCAAGCACTATGCCAAGTCCGCGACGTTTCGAATCCTAACGCGGCGGTAGGACGGTAGGACGGTAGGACGGTAAGACGGTAAGACGGTAAGACGGTAAGACGGTAAGACGGTAAGACGGTAAGACGAAGCGCATAACGCATAAAGGGGTGAATAGGGTAGAACTACGGGAGAGACGTTCGGAGGTGGATCGCTGAACTGCAACGAGCCGACCAACTCGGTCGGCTCGCTGTCAATATCTTGCGGCGTTGTTGCTCAGCTACAGGAGCCTCACGCTCCCGCGGCGAGCCGCTCGCTCGATGGCAGCGGCAAGCAGGTCGTCGAGCCGTACGGTACGCCGTTCTGGTCGTTCCCGACTTTCCACGGGATCTGGTAGCGGAGGAGATCGTTGTACCGCGCCCCGCCCTCCATGAACAACTCCCGATTCCGCTCGTCGAGCACCAGCGCGGTGATCGAGGCGGGGTCGGTCGCGCCGGTGTAGGTCGGCAGGCTGAGCTGGGCGCGTCGCGCGTTAATGATATCCACGGCGGTCTGCCCGCCGAGCGCCTCGGCTCTGATGAGCTGAGCCTCGATGTAGCTGGCGAGCCGCATCGGGTCGGCGCGGGAGAAGTTCTTGTTCGTCACGACATACAACGCCGTGGTGCCGTCGAATGCGAGCGCGGACAACCCGACGGTCGGGCCGAATGCGACCGGAACCCGCGGATCCGGAACCGTGCCGACAGTGAGGTTTCGATATTCGGGAGCAACCGAGGAGTTACCGAGCTCTTCCATGGCATACCACGCGTCGTTCCATCGGGTCGCCGCGTCGACGCTTCGGGTCGCAAAGAATTCCCACCCCGGCGTCACGAGCGCCGCGTCCGCCGCTGCGCCCGCGAGGTTGTGGCGGTCGAGCCGAACCCGGGCGCGGCCGGCATGCACCAAGTTGGAGAGATCCGCCTTGAGCGCCTGGTCACCGGCTGCGGTGAGGAGATCGATGAGGGCGAGCGCGCCGTCGAATTTCGTTTCCGCGATGGCCAGCACCTCCGCCGGCGTGAGGATCGTCGTGGACTCGTCGAACCGCATCGCGCAATAGCCTTCGCCCAGCACCGTATAGGCGTAGGCGCCGTACGTCGCGACCTTCGCCCTGAGCGGAGCGAGGGGGATGCCGGACTGGGCATCGGTCCAGCCGTTCAAGCGGTCGAGAATCGTGTTCGCCTGAAACCGAGCGGTCTGCAGCGGCGTGTACGCGCCGTACGATCCCGCGCAGCTGGCCTGCTCGTTGGCGGTGTCGTTGTCGTTGATCTGTCGGGTTCCCCAGTTCTTGGCGTTCAGGTTGCCGGAAGCGCCGAGGAACTGGTCCGAGATCGTGGCGGTGGAGTTGACGTAGTTGCTGAAGGCGCACTCGAAGTCGGCGACGACGCTGGACGCGAGCGTCGACGCGGTGGTTGGGTCGTTGAGCAGATCGCTCGGAATCCGGCCGGGAAGATCGACGTCGAGGGCGCTGCTGCACGCCCCGGCGCCGAGGGTGAGGACCAGCGCGCCGAGCGCGAGCAACGCGCGCCGCTCTTTCGGGGCCGGTCCATCGAAGAAGTATCGCATAGTCAGTTCGAATCCTTATTAGGATCGGTTAGAACGAAAGCCGGACAGTGGCGAGGAACCGGGTGTACTGGGGCCACGACTCCTGGTTGAACCCGTTGGTCAGGTTGGGATCGCCGTAGAAGCCGGCATTGTTGATCCGAACCTCCGGGTCAACGTTCTTCGCACCGAACGTCCCGTCCTGGGCCCGCCAGATCGTGAACAGGTTGGCGCCGGTGAGCGTAAGCGAGCCGTGACTCACACCCATGGCGCGGGCCAAGCCGTGCGAGAAGTCGTAGGTGAGCGAGATGTTGCGGAGCTTGCCGAAGCCCGCCTTCATCATGCCGGTCGCAAACAACTGGTCGGCAAGCACGGTCTGGTACGCGACCAGAATCGGATCGGTCTGCTCGACCGCGGCCTTCGAGTTGTTGAAGAAGCCGTGCGACGCGGCGAGGTTGCCGTCATCCATCCAATGGCCGCCCTGAAACTCGGCGACGCCGACCAGGCGCCACTGCTTCCACGCGATATCGGCGCTGAACGAGCTGAGCCAGCGCGGCGTCGGCTGGCCGTAGAAGATCCGGGGCGCCCCGGCGCACGGAACCGCGGTGCCGTTCCCGTTGCCGAAGTCGGTGCCGCCCTCGCACATGGCGTTGACCACGTGACCCGGCGCGTCGATGGTGGCGCTCACGACCTTCTTGAAGAAGAACGCGCCCATCGGGAAGCCGGAGACGTTGTAGGTGCCGGTGGACACGCCGATGCCGGTGCTCGGAATCGGGGCGGACTGGCCGAGAACGTCGATGTTGTTCTTGTTGGTGGCGAGGGTACCGCGGAGGTTGAAGCGGAAGTTCTTCGAGCTGATCACCGAGCCGTCGATCGCGAGCTCGAAGCCGCGGTTGGTGAACTGGCCGATGTTGATGAACTGGTTGCCCGGGAAGCCGCTCGACGGCGAGATCAGCGCGGAGAGGATGCCGTCGCGGGTCTGCTTGTTATAGTAGGTCGCTTCGACCGAGACCCGGTCGTGGAAGAGGCTGGCGTCGAACCCGGTCTCGATCTCGCGGGTCACTTCCGGCTTGAGGTTCGGGTTGCCGACGTTGAGCGGGGTGACGGTCGGAGTGCCGCCGCTCCCGACCGAGGGCCCGTAGGTCTGGACCGCCGCGAAGGCGTTAGGCTGTTGGCCTGCCTTGCCCCAGGCGCCGCGAAGCTTGAGGGTGGACAAGAGCGAAGACTTGGCGAAGAAGGGCTCCTCGGAAAGCACCCACGACGCGCTGATCTTCGGATATACGACGAAGTCATAGTTGGTGCCGAAGGCGCTGTTGTCGTCGCCGCGGACCGCGCCGGTGAGGAAGAACCGGTTCTTCCACGACAGCTGCTCCTGTGCATAGACGCCGATGGTCTTGTTCTCGAGGTTGAAGTTGGGATCCTCGAATCCCTGGCGAAGGCCGCCGCCGCTCACCGTATTGACGCCTCGGATCGGGAATCCCTCGCCCTGCCCCGAGATCTGGGTGAACTTCTTCGAGTAGTATTGAAGCCCGGCGGAGGTCTGGGTGCTGAGGCTCTTTCCGAGCGCGACCGTCCCGGTCGCCGAGTAGTCGAACGTCAGGAAGGAAGAGCGGTCGTTGGCGACGAACTTGGTGCCCTGCGGAAAGCCGAAGCCGGCGTTGCTGCCGCGGGGGAAGTAGTCGGAGGACGCGTTGTTGGTGAAATCGCCGCCGATGGTCAGGCGGTGATTGAGCCACGACATCGGGCGGTGGGTGAAGGTCAGGCCGACCCGGCTCCGGTCGATGTCGTCGTATCCCTCGATCTCGTTGAACGCCTGGGCCGTGACGCCGGCGAGGTAGCCCCGGCCGGCATCGTTAGGCCCAAGCCCGCTCCCGTCCTGGCACGAGCTGTTCGGGCAGGCCCAGACGATATAGGTGGTGACGGGCTGGGTGGCGGAGGCCGAGCGGGTCCGCGAGCGGGTATAGCCGAGGTTGAGGTCGATCTTGAGCTTCTCGCCCGCCGCGTAGCTCAGGTTGCCGGTCGCGTTGAGCTTGTTCTGCCAGTTGTAGCTGACGATCCCCTCGTCGCGATCGTAGCCGCCGCTGAAGAAATAGCGGATCTGGTCGGAGCCGCCCTGGACCGAGAGGGCACCGCCGAGCGGCACGCCGGTCGAGAACGGGGAACCGAACCCGCGCGCGATATCGTTGTCGATGATGTTGAGCTTCTGGATCGCACCGCCCGCGCCGCGATAGTAGACGCCTTCGTACACTTTATCGGGGCTGCGGAGCCAGTTGGCGCCGCCGCGGAGCTCACTGGTCCACGAGGGCCGGCCGGCCGCGCCACGCTTGGTGATGATCTGAATGACGCCGTTCGACGCTTCGGTGCCGTAGAGCGTAGCCGCCGACGGGCCCTTGAGGACCTGGATCGATTCAATGTCGTTGGGATCGATGTCGTTGATCCGGGACGGACGATCGCCGCCGCCCTGGAAGCCGACGCTGTTCGAGCCGGCGGTGTTATCGGCCCTGACGCCGTCGACGAAGATGATCGGCTCGGAGCTCAAGCTGAGCGAAGACACGCCACGGATCCGGGTGACACCGCCGGTGCCGAGCTGGCCGCTGGCGCGCTGGATCTGAAGCCCAGGCACGGCGACCGACAGCGCTTCCTGAATGCCCTTACTGGGCGCGACGAGCTGGGTCGACGCGACGTCGACCTGGCCGACGGAGTTTCCGAGCGCCCGCTTCTGGGTCTCGCCGGCTTGACCAGTCACGACGAGTTCGTCGAGCCTCAAGGCCGCTTCCGTCATGCCGATGGCGACGTCGGTGGCTCCGACTGTGGCCGATCGGCTGATCGGTTGATAGCCGATTCGCGTTGCGATCAGGTTGGCGGTGGTCCCGCTCAACCCGGTGAGCGTGAACTGGCCGCGATTGTTGGTCCGAACGGTGCTCGTCGTCCCATCGGCGCGCACCAAAGCGTCAGCGAGCGGGCGACCGGACTTCGCGTCGGTCACCGTGCCGCTGACAGTTCCGCCCTGGGCGTGGGCGGCGGTCGACACCGCCCCGAATGCGGCGAGCGACAGAACGGTCCGAACGAGCCGCTGCGAGATGCGGCGCATTCGAGCTAAAAGGTGGGCCATTGCCGTGCCTCCGAACAGATTGTTATGAGCGGCAGCGCTCGACTCGGTCGAACCCGAGTCGCGCCGGACAGCGGAGTGAATTGGTGCATGCGAGGCGATGCCAGGTTCAAAGGTTCCTTCTCTCCTTTTGTGCGGCGTGCAAAACGAGTCCCTGTTCAAGACCATTCGAGCGCAGCAGTGTCGAGGTTTCAAGCCCCAGCCTAACGGGGCACAATTCTGATGGATATGCGAGAGGGCGCAAGTGCCAACTGACACGAACGCGCGTGTCTTTTTGTCTCTCGAAACAAGGCTCAACATTTTTTGCGGAGAAGGCGTAGGGAGGGAGTCTGCGGAGTTAGGCGCTTACTGTTTCTGCGTCGTATTGCTACACAATGTCATCCCGTGGGAGTGCGAGAGAGGGATCTACGAAGCGGCGGTCGGGCCCGGCCTCGTAGATCCCTCGGTTGTGGTGCTTCCCTCGAGAGGAAACCTCCATCAGCGGGTTGTCGTCACAACGACACGCCGATGATGAGAAGCGACTATCCCCAGACCTCGCGCGCGGTCCGGGCGACCAGCTCGAGCTTTCGCTCCTGCAGCTCGAACGGGATGTTGTTGCCCTTCGCGACCGATGCGAATCCGCATTGCGTGCTGAGCGATAACCGCTCGAGCGGGACATACTTGGCCGCCTCGTAGATCCGGACCCGAAGCTCTTCGCCGGTCTCTTCGCGGGGGCGCTTCGTCGTCACGAGGCCGAGGCAGACGATCTTGTCTTCCGCGGTGAGCTTGAGCGGCTCGAAATCGCCGCTCCGCTCATCGTCGTATTCCAGCAAGAGAATCCGCGCGTGGGTCCGGCGGAGAATCTCCTCCGCAATCGCCCCATAGTTGCCCTTGGCCATATAGCGGTTGGCGTCGTTGCCGCGACAGACGTGGAGGCCGAAGGTGCACCGGTCCTCGTAGCCCTTCATGATCGCGTTCATCATGTCGATGCCGTCGTGGACCATCTTGAACGGCTCGAAGCCTTTGCGCTGGAACCACTCCTGCTGGTGGGGGTCGAGGACCATGCCGAACTCCGGCGCGTCGAACTGGATGTATTCGCAGCCGAGCCGGACCAGCTCGGCGACCTCGTCGCGGAGAATATCGGTGACGTCAGCCATGTAGGCGTCGGTGGTGGGATATGCCGCGGTGCTCACGCCCGGGACCCAGTAATACGCATACATCGTGGGGCTCGGCAGCGTCATCTTGATCGGCCGGCGAGTCCGGGCCCGCAGATAGACGAACTCCTCCGACGAGAGATGCCGCTTCCGCTTCATCTTGGAGACAAGGCCGACCGTGACGGGACTGGTTTGCTTCTTCCCTTCCATGTCGAACCAATCGACCGAATTGCCGGTGACGCTGTCGAAGCCTTCGACCGACTGGGCAAGCTGGCTCGCGAATACGTTGCGGCGCATCTCGCCGTCGGTGAACACGTCGACGCCCGCGAGGTCCTGCACGGCCACGCAGTAGTCGACGGCGCGGTCTTCGACTTGTCGGAGGGTCTTATCGTCGATCTGGCCCGCCGAAAACTGCGCACGAGCGGCGAGAAGAGTGGGGGGACGTAGTAGACTGCCGATTACATCGGCACGGGGGACGGAGGGCTGCATACGGAAGAGCTCCATTTATCGGGGACTGGGAACCGGGGACCGGGGACCGGGAACAGCAGGTACGCCGCCGGAGGATCAGGCGCCGCGGTTCGCATCCGAGGTAGCCAATACCCGGGGCGTGGCTCGCAGGCCACGCCCCCGGTCCCCAAGTAGTTCCCGATCTCCTTACTTCCTCTCATGTACCAATTCCCCATTCACATACACCTTCTCCACCCAGGTTTTGATGCTGAGCGGGGGGCCGTCCAGTACGAGCACGTCCGCATCCTTCCCGGCGGCAAGGCTTCCGACCCGGTCCGCAATGCCGAGGATCTCGGCCGGGCCGAGCGTGACGGAGCGGAGGATCTGCTCGTCGGAGAACCCGTATCCGCCGGCGATCGCGGCGTCGAACAGGAGCCACTTGGTGCTGCCCGCAGGGGCGAGCGTACCGAACGCACGGCTGAACGTGGCGATCGCGACTTTGATCCCGGCGCTCGAGAGAGTGGCCGCCGTCCGCTCGTCGATCGGCGGATAGTCCTGCTTGTCGGGAATCTCTTCGTTGCTCACATATGGATGCGACTGCATACCGAGGATGACCGGGATGCGCCGGGCAACCAGCTCGTCCTTGACGTCGGACGCGGCGGCGCCGCCGTCGATGATCAGGTCGAAGCCGAACTCCTGCGCGAGCCGGAGCGCGCTCCGGATATCGGTAGCGGAATTGGCTTCGATCTTGGCGGGGATCTTCCGGCTGAGGACGAGCCCGACGGCCTCGAGCGCGAGGTCGCGCGGCTTGGTCGGCGTCTGGGCCTTGTCGCGCTGATACTCCTGAGCCTTGACGAAGAGCTGGCGGAGCATGGCAACTTCCGCCATCCGGGTGTACGGATCGCGGTTCCGGGCCCGGGCGGCGGCCTTGGGCGGCGTGCCTAACGTCATGTTCATGGCGACGACGTCTTTGACCACGACGGCTTCGAGCGAAGCTCCCGCGGTCTTGACGACGGCGCCCTGACCGCCGAGGATCGCGGCGTCCGCGGGGCCGATGTACAGGGTGGTGACGCCGCCGGAGAGCGCTTCGTGGTTCCGGAGCGGTCCGACCTTGCCCGAGCCGAAGGATCCGAATGGATAGTAGCTGTCGAGCGCGCGCGAGGCCGGCGTCATCGGATCGGTGGCGTCGTTGAGATCGCTCGCATCGATCCCCAAGTTCGTGGCGGCGTCGATGACGCCGGGCATCACGTACTTGCCCTTGGCTTCGACGATCTCGGCGCCGGACGGGATCGGGACGTTGGCGCCGACGGCGACGATCTTCCCGTTCTGCATCACGACGACGCCGTTAGGGATGGGGGCGCCGCTCACGGGGATGACGGTGCCGCCCCGGATCGCAATTGCGCGGGCCTGGGCGGACAGCACCGATCCCGCGAAGATCATTGCCAGGGCGGCAAGACGGCAGGGCGGCAGGGCGGCAGGAAACCGGAGTGATGAGGCAGCAGAGCGCCGTGCGGTGAGGGAGATCATTTGGCCTCCGAGCGGCTATAGACCACCGCGCCGTCGCCGATGACCATCTCGATCCGGCTCTTGGGCTCGTACCAGGGGCCGTCGAACACGACGAAGTCGGCGTCTTTGCCGACCTCGAGGCTTCCCACCCGGTCGCTAACCCGCGCGATCTCGGCGGCGTTCTTCGTCACCATTTTCAGCGCTTCCTCCTCGGGGATTCCATACCGCATCGCGAGCGCGGCGCAGAGGCGGAGCCACTTCTGGTTGATGACCGGGGCGTCGGTGTGCATCGCGACCTTGACGCCGGCTTTCCAGAGAATGTACGGGCCGGCCATCGCGTCCTCGGTAATTCCGATCCGGTCGCCGAGCGGCACCACCACGGCCGAGACGCCGCGCTTCGCGACTTCGGCGGCGACCTTGTAGGCCTCGGTGGAATGGTGGAGCGCGAGATCGAAGCCGAACTCGTCTTTGAGCCGGAGCAGCGTCATCACGTCGGTCGCCGAGTGGACGTGGGCCCGGACGTAAGTCCGCTTCGAGAGCACGTCGGCCATGCCCTCGAACCCGAGATCCCGCGCGGGAGGGGCCCCTTTCTGCCCGTCGTCCTCCCACTTCTTCCGCGCCGCCATGTACTCCTGCGTCTTGATGAGGTACTGGCGGAGGTTCGCGGCGACGCCCATCGAGGTGGTGGGGTATCGGTCGCGGGACTTCGGGCCCATCGCGAACTTCATCCCGCCCTTTTCGAGCAGCGTCCGCTTGTCGTAGGCGGTGCCGAACGTCTTGATCACGGCGGCCATGCCGCTCACGTTCTCGCCGCTGCCAGGGCCGGTCACGATGGTCGTCACCCCACCGCTCACCGCGTCCTTGAAGTCCGGATCGTTCCAATCGAGCGCGTCGATGAATCGGTGCTGCGGCCCGATCAGCATCGGCGAGTCGTTGAGATCGGTGGACTTGGCCCCGATGTGGGAGTGGTTGTCGACTAGGCCGGGCGTGAGGTCCTTGCCCGCCATCTCGTAGACCTTGGCGCCCGCCGGGACGCTCACGCCGGCGCCGACCGCCGCGATCTTGCCGTTCCGGACAACGATGATGCCGTTGCTGATCGGCGCGCCGGTCGCGGTATGAATGGTAGCGCCGCGCACGACAATGACCTGATCGCTCTGCGCGGCTAGCGTATTGGCGAACAGCAACGCGGGGAGCACGAGCCAACTTGGCTGCACTGCGGACTCCTAGGGCTTCGGGATTAGGGCTTGGGAAAATCTCGCCTTGGGGGAATATGGTGGCGGAAATCGGAAAGCAGAAGTCGGGAGTCGAAGTCGCGGAACTCCGCCCCGCTGCCGCTGCAGTTCCCTAAGCCCCAAGCCCTAAGCCCTATGCCCTAGTCCCGAAGCCCTACGCACAATACCGCCGCGCCGTCTCGGCCAGCACTTCGGCGCAAACGCAGACGCTCTCCACGTCCACCCATTCCTCGTCCGAATGGGCGCCGGAGCCGGTTGGGCCGAACACGACGGTCTCCACCCCTGCGTCGGCGAGGAGCGCAGAGTCCATCCATGGGGTATCGCCCATTTGGCGGGGGTGGTTGCCGGAGACCGCGACGGCGGCCGCGTCGAGCGCTTTCACGATGGCAGCGCTCGGGGCGACTTCGAAGGGGGAACGGACGAAGAAAGCCTTGGCGGTCGCGCGGAAGCTCGGGTCGCGCGCCGTCAGCCGGTCGATGATCGACTGGATCTCCGCCATCACGGTCGCTTCGGTCTCGCCGGGAATCGTGCGCCGCTCGATCTCGAGCTTGCAGCTCGGCGAGTAGGTGCTGAGACCGGTGCCGCCCTCGAGGGTCGCGGCGTGGAGCGACGGCGGGCCGATCAGCGGGTGCGGCGGGCGGGCACGGAGGTCTCGCTCGAGCCGGTCGAGCTCGGCGAGGAACCAGCCCATCCGCATGTTGGCGTCGACCCCGAACTCGAACTTGCTGCCGTGGTAGGCCCGGCCCAGCGTTTCCACCTCGATCCAGATGTAGCCCTTGTGCGCGAGACAGATCTGCAGCGCCGTCGGCTCGGTGACCACGGCGCCGTCCACCTTCATCTTGGCGACCAAGTCCGCCGTGCCGAGGCTGCCGTACTCCTCGTCGGCGACGGCCGCGACGACGACATCACCGCGGAGCCGCTCGCCCGATTGCGCCAGCGACCTCACCGCCGTCATGCAGGCCGCGACCGCGCCCTTCATATCGAACGAGCCCCGACCGTAGAGCTTCCCGTCCCGCACGGCCCCCGAGAGCGGCTCGGGCATGCCGTCGATGCCTACCGTGTCGTAGTGGCCGTTGAGCATGAGGCTCTTCCCTCCCCCGCTCCCTTTCAGCCGAGCCGTCACCGAGACTCTGCCGGGTTGGGGCTCGTGGCGCTCGATCTCGAGGCCGAGCCCGCCGAGCGCCGCGACCACGACATCGGCGACGCCGCGCTCACCGGGAGCATCGGGGATCAGGATCGGATTGACGGAGTTGGTTTGGACGAGTTTAGCGAGGGTATCTATGCAGAAGGTTCGGTCGATTGGCATGCGGGAATTTAGGGGCGGGAATGGGGCGTAGGGAATAGGGAATGGGAAATAGGCTTAGACCTTATGATTGCGAAATCGGGGGCGCAGCCTCGGCCCCCGATTCGCTTTCCCTATTCCCTCTTCCCGTACCTTCCGACTACGGCAGGTTAAAGGTACAGCTCGCCGGCGTGTACCCCGCGTTGTTCTCCTCCGTGTTGGGCACGGGAAAGGTCAGCTCGTGGCCTCGGACCAGGCCCTGCTTGTGGTACGCGCCGGTCGGATAGACGGTCTCGGCGCCGCGGCCGTACTGCCGGACGAGCCGGCGTAGGTCTCCCAGCCGGTGACCGGTCATGTACAGCCAGAACGCTCGCTCGCGGAACATGAGATCGACCTGCGCAGGCAACGTGCCGGGGTCGACGAGCGGCGTCAGCGCCGGGATCGTGGCGCGGGCCTCATTCAGCTTGGCAAGCCAGGCCGCGGCGCCCGCTCCGCCGGTCTGCAGCGCGGCTTCGGCCTCGATCAGCCGAGCCTCGATACCACTCGCGACGACGACCGGATCCGACGCGCTGGTGTACTTGGTGTAGTAATACATCTTGGTGACGCCGTCGTTCCTCGAGAAACCGCCCGCATTGGCCGTGCTGAGGCGGGCCGGGACGCGCGGATCGCCGGCCGTGCCGTAGTCGAGGCCGTTGGTGCCTTCCTTGTCCGAGACGCCGTAGATGTCGTTCGCGTTCTGCAGGAAAATGTTGTTGTTCTGTCGCGCCGTCGTGGCGGAATGGAAGATCGAGTAGGTGAAGCTCGTCGGCACGTTCGCGACCGCAGTGGCCGCCTGGGCGAACTGACCGAGGTCGAGCAAGGCCCGGCCGCGAAGCAATGCCACGAGGCTGCTAATGCCGGCATCCCCACCGGTCGCGGCGGTGGCGGTGGTAAGCCGGTCGAGCGCCTTGTTCATGACCTGTGCGGTCGTGAGCGGCGGACCGTAGAGCAGGTCGGGGGTGCGCTCGCTGAACGGCGCGCCGGAGCAAAACATCTCCCCGACGAAGATGTGGGCCAACGCGGAGAGCGCAAACATCTCGCCGATCCGCTTGTCCGTGGCGCCGAAGAAGGGAGCGACCCGTGCAGCTCCGCTCTCGAGCGCCGTCCTGGCACGCTGCAGGAGCAGGAATGGTCCGGCGATTCCGGCGCCGTTGGCGTTGGCCGTGGTCACCGACCGGAGATCCCACTCTCGAACCGCGGGTGGGGTGCTCGCGTGGAGCATTTCGTCGGTGAACAGCCCTGAGAACACAAAGGCTCCGTTGCCGGTACCGGTCAGCGCATACTGAAGCTCTGAGACCGCACCGGCGTAGACTGCGGGCGCTCCTTGAGGCGTGTTGATGGCATTGCCGTCGATGATATCCGGCAAATCAGGCCTCAAGATGTCGTCCTTCGAGCACCCCGCCAGCACGGCCCCCGCAAGCAGAGCGGCCTTGAGCCGGAGCGCCATGAACGTCCGAATGTTGGTGTGCGACATAGTCGATTGAGTCCTTTGTCGTAAGGCGTCCATTCGGGGTCAGAATCCGAGGTTGAAGCGCAGGATCATGATCAGCGGCTGCGCCTGCGAGACGAAGTTGTAGGCCGAGAGGTCTTGCGAACCGGTGACGTTCTCCGGATCCCAACTCTTGAATCCGTTTTTCCAGAGCGCGATATTGCGGCCGGTGAGGACGACGTTCATGGAACGAGCGCCCACCATCCGTGCCATTCGCGTCGAGGCGTTGTACTGGAGCGACAGCTCGCGAAGCCGGGCATGCTCGGCGTTCTGGGCGTACGCCCCGAAGGCGCGGGCCCCGGCCACCGCACGGGCCTGCTCATCCAAGGTCGCGGTCGGGTCGTTCACCATCCGGCAATTCACTTGGAACGCGCACTGGAATAGGTCGTTGACGTTGTGGCTGACAAAGCCGCCACGGTAGTCGATCTGGCCGCCGATTCGGAGCTTGTTGTTGAAAAGGGAAATCGCGGTGTTGATCGCCAACGTCCGAGTCGGCACGGTCGAGCCGAGGAATACCGCCGTGTCGGAGATGACGACCTCGGACGGATCGATGAAGCCGTTGTTGTCCTTGTCGCTGAAGGACAGCATCGTCGGCCACCAAAGGCCGAACATCGGGTACCCCGGGCCGTTCTTATTGCCGAACGCCGTGATCGGCGCGACGCCGTTGTTGAGGGCAACCAGCCGATTCCGATTTCCGGACGCTTCGAGCTGAACGTCCCAGGTGAAGCTCTTCTTGTCGATGACGCGCGCGTTGACGGAGATCTCGATTCCCTTGTTGCTCACCGTGCCAACGTTCTCGATCCGGCTCTGGCCGGCGCCGGCCGAGGGCGCGAGGGGCCGCGCAACCAACGCATCGGTCGTCTTCTTGTCGTAGAGGGTGAGTTCGAAATTGATTCGGTTCGAGAAGAGGCCGGCGTCAAACCCGGCTTCAATCTCCCGCGATCGTTCCGGCTTGAGCCCGTCAACTCCGAGCGCTCCCAGAACGACGCCCGGAGTATTCGCCTGGCCGAAGATCGACGCCGTCACCGGCGCGTCGTAGGTCAGTGCGTCGAGCGGCCGGGGTGACTGACCCGACGTACCGTACGCCGCGCGGAGCCGGAAGCTGTTGAGCAGGCCATTCTCCCGATTCTCGAGCGCAACCCAGGACCCGGACACCTTTGGATACGTCGCCGACCTGAAGTCCTTACCGAACGCGCTGTTGTCGTCGACCCGGACGGCGCCGGTCAGGAAGAGCCGATTGTCGAAGCTGAATTGCTGCTCGACATAGGTCCCGAGCGTGACCACGTCGATGGTCTGCTCGGTCAGAAGCTTCTGGGCCCCGGCGCTGAAGCTGAGAATGCCGGGCGGCAACGGACCGGCGGTGCCCAGGACTCCGAATAGCTTGTCGTGGTTGTATTGGGCGCCGACTGCGGTCTTCGAGCCGATCCGGCCGCTGAGCCGGAACTGGGCCGTCCCGTTCAGGTCGACCGTGTACTTGGCGTCATTGTACTTGTTGAGGAGCCGGATCCCGGCCCGCTCCGAGATCCCCTGGGTGGTGCAGGTGACGCAACCCTGCCCGTTGAGCACGTTCTGCTCGTCGGCGTAGTTGAGGTAGTCGAGGCCGGCCGTCGCGCGGGTCGAGAGCCACGAAAGCGGCCGCCAGTTGAGCGTGGCGGAATTGATGAAGTGGTCGTTCTTCCGGTAGGTCTGCTTCCCGATCGAATTGGCGGGCCGCGAGAATCCATAGCCGCCCGTCGCGGCGAGGGTCGCCGGATTCGCCGAGCCGATCAGGGGCGATCCGATCATCGAGGAGAAGTTGTCCCCGGTCTGGGGAAGCCGGATGTTGTTGATCACCAGACCCGAGGACACCGCGATATCGAGATTCGACCGGGGGCTCGAGTTCAGGTTGATCCGGAAGTTGTGCTTGTTGAAATGATTCGGACGGAGCTGGCTGTGCGGAAGGTCATCCACTCCGCGCTCGGTGCGGAGATAATCCGCCTCCGAATCCGCCAGCTTGAGGGGACCGGTCTCGAGCTCGGTCTCTCCGGAGATGAAGTAGCGAAGCTGCTCGCTGCCGCCGCTCACGCTCGCGCCCTGCTGATTGCGGAAGCCCGTGGTGAACGGGGTCGTCGCCGGGTCGTTGAGGAGGAAGAGGCTGAACAGCTTCTCGATCTGGCATTGGCCTAACGCCTGCTGGTACGGAAGGCACTGAGCGGCCGACCCGACGGCCTTCGAGAAATACGTCCCCGGATAGGTGTAGGTGTCCTTGAGCAGGCCGCCCTCGAGCCAGACATTCCACTTGGCCGCGCCCGCGGTGCCGCGCTTGGTGGTCACGCGAATCACGCCGTTGGCGGCCTGCGTGCCGTAGAGAGTCGCTGCGGACGGGCCCTTCACCACCTCGATATTTTCGATCTCTTCCGGATTGAGGTCGTTGAGCTTCGAGACGGAGCCACCGCCGATGAAGGCGCCGGCGGGCGCGTCGGCCGCGACCCGCACGCCGTCGATGTACAGGAGCGGGTCGTTCGAGAGTGAAAGCGAGCTGAGACCGCGGATCCGGATCCGCGCGCCGGTGCCGCTCGTCCCGTTGCTCTGCAGCACTGTGACGCCTGCGATCCGGCCGTTCAAGACCTGCATCGCGTTCGTAATCGGAGCCGCTTCGACGAGCTGGGCCGCCTGGATCTTGGAGACCGAGTTGCCGAGCTCCCGGCTCAGCTGCTCGCCGGTCGCGGTCGTCACGATGTCTTCGAGGGTAAACGGCACCGACTTGAGGGTCCAATCGAGGGTGACGGTGCCGCCCGGCGGAACCGTGACCGGCTTGGTGATCGAGCCGTAGCCAAGCATCACGACCCGCAAGGTGTGGGCACCCGCCGCCAACCCTCTGAGCGCGTAGGCTCCCTGCTGGTTCGTCACCCCGAAGACTGCCTGAGTGGTTGCTTGGATTCGAGCGCCGACAAGCGGCTGCCCGCTTGCCTCATCCGTGACTTTGCCGGTCACCGTGCCCTGCTGGGCGGCGAGCGGCGCTGCCAAGGCAGCCAATCCGAGAAGCGCGGGAGCCAGCCGCCTCAGGAGTGGAGGAATACGCATAGCTTTCCTCGAGGTGAGAGTTCGGGATCACAACATGAACGACCGGACGGCGCGCGCTCCCGCTGTCCCGGCTAGGGCTCGCCGGGTGCCGACAACTTGTCAGCGGCGTTTTGTCACGAGAGCTTGCACGCGCGTTTGGCAAGCCGCATGCCCGTTTTCAGCCAGACGTCAAAGCGAAGCGTGACAAGGATTTGAACCCCATGCGGCTAACAACG
>JBDTOH010000036.1:0-19212 GCA_039933355.1 Gemmatimonadota bacterium
CTCTCATCCGGGGCACAGATCTCTCCGAATTGAGTGAGTGGGTGTCGCGAACGCACTGATAGCGCGCATGTTTGGCCTATCCCCACCGAGGTTGCTCGTCGGGGCTGATTCCGAGCGTGAGCTTGGCTGCCAGCTCATGGGTCAGGAACCCATTGGTCGGATGAATCCTGCCTAACCTGGCGTCGCGGAACAGCCGCTCGAACGGGCCTTGCCGGAAGATCCCGAACCCGCCGGCGAGATCGAGGGCGTGATCGACCACCCGCCAGGCGCCTTCGACCGCGTGGTGCTTGGCGCTGATCAGCTTGATGACCCATCCCCCGCCGTAGTCGACGCCCGCTGACCAGTCGTCGGCAACCCGATCCAAGTGGGGGCCAATCCCCTCGAGCTCGAGCACCATCTCGGCCACGGCGTGCTGCACCTCGGCGTGATAGGCCATCGGCCGGGAGAGCCCGATCGACGTCTTCTTCTTGACGGTTTCGACGGTCAGGTCGAGTGCGCGCCGGGCGAGGCCGTAGTAGATGTTGCCGAAGCCCATCAAGGCCCAGGCGAAGAGGCCGAGGACGAACGCATCGAGGCCGGCGGCTCCGGCCGCGACCTTGCGGCTGATGAACCGATCCGGCACGAACGCGCCGTCGAGGATCGTATCGTCGCTCCGAGTGGCGCGCATCCCCAGCACATCCCAGGTCTCCTCGACCCGGAACCCATCCGTGTCGCGGGGCATGAAGCCGTGGATGATCATCGGATGGGCGGGATCGCTCGTGTCCATTCCGTGGACGCCGAGGTACGTCCAAACCGGCGAGAGGCTGCCGAAGTGCTTCCGGCCATAGAAACGGTATCCGCCCTCGACCCGCTCCGCCCGCGTCGTCGAGAGCAGCACCGGGATGTCATTCCCGGCCTCGGCGTGCCCCGCGGCGAAGACGGCGCCGCCCAAGGTGGCCCGAAGGAGCCATTCCAGCGACCGGTCTCCAGCCCGCCACAGATCGGCGGCGAGGCCGGTCCAATAGAGGTGCATATTCACCGCGAGCGCGTCGGCAGGGGCATAGTATCCCAGTCGTCGCTGCTCCCGCGAAATGTCCGCCAGCGTCATACCAGGGCCGCCGAGCTCCCGCGGAACCGCCATCAGCAGGTATCCCGCGTTGCGGAGCTCTTCGAAATCTTCGGTGAAAAACTGATTCTCCTGGTCGTAACCGCCGGCGCGCTGCTGAAACCGGAGCAGGGTGTCCTCGGTCAGCGAAGCGTAGGACATTTGCGGCGAGGTCTCGGCGGAGGCCGCGGTTGCGGGTGGCGCTTGGTGTGGGTCTGACTGGGTTCGGGTCGACACGGCGGTTCTCCTCGGGTTTGCGATACGGGTGATGCAGGGGGCGCTCCCCCCGTGCATATGAAGGCCGGAAACGGGGGGAAACCGGCTCATGGGTCCGGCACGAATATCCGCCCGTTGCGACGGGTCATCGACGGCGATAGAGTAGGCCAGTCGGGAGACCTTATGGCGAAGCAGTCCGAAATCAGTCGAGTGTTACAGGCCGGTCCAGGCGGGCTCGATCGCCTCATGCCGATAGTTTACGACGAGTTGGGCCGGATCGCTCACCGCCAGCTGCGTGGAGAGCGGAGCAATCACACGCTCAACACCACCGCCCTGGTCCATGAAGTCTATCTCAAACTGTCGCAGCTCAATCGGATCGAATGGCGCGGGCGGGCCCATTTTCTCGCCGTGGCCGCGGCCGCGATGCGCCGGATTCTGGTGGACTATGCCATGTCGCAAAAGGC
Organism: Gemmatimonadota bacterium; assembly: GCA_039933355.1. GTDB lineage: Bacteria > Gemmatimonadota > Gemmatimonadetes > Gemmatimonadales > GWC2-71-9 > SHZU01. The sequence goes on from JBDTOH010000036.1 coordinate 1,765, forward strand.
GGACAAGCGAGGCGGCGATCAGCGCCGGGTGCCCTTGGACGAGGTGGCGATCCTCGTCGATGAGCGGACCGAGGACCTGCTTGCGCTGAACGACGCGCTCGAGCGGCTGGCGGCGGAGAGCCATCGCGCGGCCCAAATCGTCGAGTGGCGTTTCTTCGCGGGGATGTCAATCGAAGAGACGGCAGAGGTTCTGGAGCTTTCCCCAGCCACCGTCAAACGAGAGTGGGTCCTGGCCCGCGCCTGGCTCAACCGCGAGCTGGGCCGGTGAGCGCAGAACGCTGGAGCGAGCTGCGCGAGCTGCTCGGCGCGTTCCTCGAATGTGCGCCGGACGGGCGGGCGGAGTTTCTCGATCGTGTCTGTGCCGGCCGGCCCGGCCTTCGCGAGGAGCTTCTGGAGCTGGCCGGCGCGCATGAGCGCGCGAGCATGCTCGATGCGTGGCCGTCCGGACGGCTCGACGCCGCGTTGGGAACCGCTCCTGCGCTCACCGGTACCGTCCTGCACTATCGGATTCTCGAGCGGCTCGGTGAGGGGGGGATGGGTGTCGTCTACCAGGCTCGCGACCTGCGGCTCGAACGGACCGTCGCCCTCAAGTTTCTCCCCGCACACCTCGGTCTCGAGCCGGCTGCCAAGGAGCGCCTGCGAGTGGAAGCGCAAGCCGCTGCAGCGCTCGACCACCCCAACATCTGCATCATCCACGAGATCGGCGAGGCCGCCGACGGCCAGCTGTTCATCGCGATGCCGTACTACGAGGGCGAAACTCTCAGGGACCGGCTCACCCGGGGGCCGCTTCCGCCGGACGAGGCGATCGGCCTAACGGTTCAGGCGGCGCGAGGGTTGGCGAAGGCCCACGAGCGCGGCGTAATCCACCGCGACATCAAACCGGCCAATCTGATGATCACGCCGGAGGGCGTGCTCAAGATCCTGGACTTCGGCATCGCGAAGGTCTCGGGCGCCGAGCTCACGTCGCCGGGGGAGCGTCCGGGGACCGTGGAGTACATGAGCCCCGAGCAGATCGAGACCGAGACGCTCGATGGGCGCACCGACGTGTGGTCGTTGGGCGTCGTGCTCTACGAGATGCTGACCGGCGAGCGGCCGTTCCAGGGAGGGCACCATTTCGCGGTCATGCGGGAGATTCTGGAGCGTCGTCCGGTCCCGTTAGGGTCCACCCGGCCCGGTCTTCCGGAGGCGGTCGATCGGGTGTTAACCCGCATGCTTGCGAAGGCTCCGGCCGATCGATTCTCCGCCGGCGAGCTGGTGAGCGAGCTCGAGCAGCTCCGCCATCAGGATGCCGCTCCGGCCCGCGACGAGAGGGACGTCGGAGAGCCGCTCGCCGAAGTACTCCCCGGTGGCGAGCGGCGTCCGGTCGCGGTGCTGGTGACGACGATCGCGGACTACGAAGGCCTGGTCGAGGCGGTAGCTCCTGCCGAGCTGGAACGTCTGGTCGAACGGCTCCGATCGACCGCGGAGGACGTGGTGCGGCGGTCGGGCGGTGTCCTCCACCGGTTCACCGGCGACAGCCTGGTGGCGGTGTTCGGGGTCCCCACCACGCACGAGGACGATCCGGTCCGCGCCGTCCGGGCGGCGCTCGAGCTCCACCGGAGCGTAACCCGCGTCGACACGGCGTCCGACGAGGCGACTATCGGGGCGGCTCGGCAGCTGGGCTCTCGGGGACAGCTTCGCTCCGCGGTCCACACCGGTACCGCGGTGGTGCAGCTCTCGTCCGATCCGGGATCCTCGTATCGCGTCTCGGGTTCCGTACCGCAGCTCGCGGCGCGCCTCGCGGCGTTTGCTCCACCGGGGGAGATCCTGGTAAGCCCCGATTGCCGCCGCATCATCGCGTCCTGGATCGAGACCAAGCCGACTGCCGCCGTCCGCCTCTCGAGCGACACTCCGTCGATCGTTCCGTTCCGGGTGCTGGGCGTCTCTGAGCGGCGGAGCCGGGTAGAGGGAATTCAGCGCGACCGGCTGACCACGTTCACGGGGCGTGAAAGAGAAATGGCCGCGCTCCGCCAGGCTCTCGCCGCCGCCATTTCCGGCGAGGGCCAGCTCGTGACGGTCATGGGCGACGCCGGTCTCGGGAAGAGCCGTCTCCTGCTCGAGCTTCGCGGCGAGCTCACGCGCTCCGACGTGGTGCTGCTGCACGGTCACTGCGATTCGTCGGAGAGCAGCACCCCGTACTTGCCCTTCGTCGAGGCTCTGCGAGGCTGGCTCGGGGCCGGCGGGCACGAGCCTGCGGCAGTCGATGCCGGCCGGGTCGTAAACCGGCTCCGCGAGCTCGGAAGCGAGCTCGAGGAGTTCTTCCCGCTCTACCTGCACCTCCTCGGGCTACCCGACTCGGAATATCCGGTGCCTCGGTACCTGCACGGCGAACACTACCGGCTTGCGATGCAGGAAGCGCTTGCCGCGTTCGTCACGCTGGCGGCGCGCCGGCGCCCGACCGTGGTGCTGTTGGAGGATTGGCATTGGGCCGATGGGGCTTCCGACGGCGTTCTGCAACAGGTCGCCGAGCTCGTGGCCGGGTTTCCTCTGCTCGTGGTGGTGACGTCTCGCACCCGGCCGCGTTCCTCGCCGGTGCGCGCCTGGGCCGACCCCTCGAGCCACCAGACGCTCGCGCTCGCTCCGCTCGACGTCGGCGCCTCCCGTGCGATGCTCCAGTCGATTCTTCGAGTGGACCGCGTGTCGGCGCAGCTCGCCGAGCTCATCCATGAGCGGGCCGGCGGAAATCCGTTCTTTCTCGAGGAGATCACGCAAACGCTGCTGGAGGAAGGCTCGGTGGAGGTTGGCGCCGGCGAGGCCGTCCTTACGGGCCCGGTGGACCAGCTGCAACTCCCGGACACGGTCCAGGGAGTGCTTCGTGCCCGGCTCGACCGCTTCGACCGAACGACTCGTGAAGTCCTTCGCTTCGCCTCGGTCGTGGGTCGCGAGTTCACCCGCGGGATCCTCGAGCATGCGATGGAACCGAGCCGGTTGCCGCACGCGCTCCAAGCGCTCAAAGCGGCTGGTGTGATTCAGCAGATGCGGGTCGTGCCGGAGCCGGCGTACCGGTTCAAGCACGTGCTCACGCAGGAAGCGGCAGCGGGCAGCCTGCTCGAGCACCAACGAAAAGAGCTGCACGGGAAGGTCGGCGAGGCGATCGAAGCGGTTTACGGCACCGCGCTCGACGAGCAGTACCTCCGCCTCGCGGACCATTTCAGCCGAGCCGAGCACTGGGCCAAGGCGGTGCACTACGCCCTCAGGGCAGCGGAACGCTCGAAGGCGCTCAGTCAGTTTTCCGAATCGCTGGAGATCCTGGAACGGGCGCAGAGCTGGCTTCTCCGCCTGCGGGACGACCCGGAGCGCGGCGATGAATTGCTTGAGATCCTCTTCTCGCAGGAGCGCCTCTGCGAGACGCTTGGTCTCCGCGGGCGCCAGCAGCGGATCATCGACGAGCTGGTGCGGCTGCTCGAGCCTGCCGACCAGCCGGCGCGGCTCGCGGAAGCCTACCAGCGGCAAGGGGATCTGAGCACACTGCTCCGGAAGTTCGACGATGCCGAGATGGCCTTGGCCGGCGCGCTCCAGCTCCGGCGCCGGCTGAGCGACGCGCTTGGCGAGCGGAATCTGCTTCGCAGCCTCGGCCTGCTTCGCTGGCACCAAGGTCGCGACGAGGAGGCGCTCCGCTGTATCGAGGCCGCGCTTGCCATCGACCGCGAGCGCGGGGACCGCGAGGGAGAGCTGGGCGAGCTTTCGAACCTGGGCAATGTGCTCAAGGGCATGGGAGAGTCGGAGCAGGCCCGAATCACGCTGGAACAGGCTCTTGGGCTGAGCCAGGAGCTCGAGACCGGGATGACCGATGCGGCGGGGACCGACGTGTCGTACAAGCGCGCGTATATCCTCCACAATCTCGCCAACGTCCATCGCGAGCTGGGCGACGACGCCCGGGCGCTCGACTACCTCTCGCAGGCGCGGACCCTCACGACCGAGAAGCGACTGCCGATCCAGCTCTCGTACCACTTCACCTCGACGGCACACATCTACCTTCAGCACGGCCGGGTGGAGGAGAGCCTCGGGCTCTATCGCGAGGCGGTCGAGCTGACCCGAAGGGCCAAATTCGCGCCCGGCCTTGCCCAGTCGCTCCGATTTCTGGGTGAGGTGTTGCTTGGGCTCGGGCGCGACGAGGAAGCGCTGGCCCCGCTGGTGGAAGCGGCGGGGGTCTTCGCCCAGCTCCGCGATCCGGCCACCGAAGCCGTGCTCTGGAGTGAGGTCGCCGCTTTGCGCGAGCGGCGGGGCGAGCTCAAGGATGCGTTTGCGGCGTGGGGCAAAGGGCGGGCGCTTCACGATCAGGTCGGCCACCAGCCGCGGGAGCTGGAAGCGCTCGAAGGTCTCGCCCGCGTCGGCCGGAAGTATCTGCGCGACCCGTCGCTGGCGCTCGGCTACTATGGCGAGGCGCTCGTCCTCGCCGAACGGTTAGGCGACCTGTCCCGGGTCGGTCAGCTCCACAACTCGATGGGGATCATCGAGTGGGAGCAGGGCCGCTTCGACGAAGCGAGAGAGCACTACGAAGAAGGCCTTCGCATCTTCCGCGATCTCGGCGACGCCGCGAAGGCCGCCCACTTGCTCGCGGGTCTCGGTGTCACGCTCGATGCCATGGGTCGTCGCGTCGAGGCCCGCCGCTGTCTGGAGGAGGCCTGCGCCTTGGAGCGGGAGGCAGGGAACGGAGCGGGCGAGGCACGGGCATTGGGTGCGCTGGCCGACGTGCTCCGGCGGCTGGGCGAGGTCGAAAGAGCCATCGAATGCGGCGAAGCGTCCTTGGCGCTCCGCCGCCGGCTCGGTGACCGGGCCGGAGAAGGCTGGATGCAGTACCGCCTTGCACTCGCTCACGTGCAGGACCATTCCGCCGACCGCGCGCGGGCATCCGCAGTGGCGGCGGCGCAACTCGCGGACGAGACCGGCGACGACGAGCTGGCCCGCGCGTGTCGTGAGCTTCCCCACGCCCTCCAAGGAGGGCGGTGACCACAATCGGAGGGTGAATTGCCTCGGTATCTCATCGAACGAAGCGTCCCCGGGCTGACCCGGGAAGATCTGGATGCCGCCGGACGGCGGTCCAATGCCGTCATCGCGGAGATGCCGGGCGTGGTCTGGATCCGGAGCTACGTCTCCGACACGGAGGGGAAGATCTACTGCGAGTACGACGCGCCTAACCCGGAAGCGATCCGCGAGCACGGCCGGCGGGCCGGCATTCCGGTCGACCGGATCGTGGAGATCGGGCTCGAGATCAGTCCGGCGATGTTTCGGTAGGGCCGGCTCCGGCTCAGCGGAGCTTGCGGAGGGTGCGCAGGTAGGCGTGGAGCGCGAGGAACTTCTCGTACACGATCACACCCTTTCGCTTCTGACCGAACTCGGCGAACAGCTCCCGGAGCCGGCCCCGCCGGGTCACGTAGTAGCGAAACGTCTCGGCGAAGTCCTCCTGCGGGTGCCGGCTGGCGTAGCCGCTCACGTGATTGATCGGGCGATTGGCGACCTTGCGCCGCTGAAAGTCGACCCAGGCGTCGTCGTTGATGCGATACGCCTTCTCGACCCGGCCGAAGCTGTGCACGAACGAGGGAAACCGGCTCCACCGCCAGTTGTGGTAGAGGAAGCTGTGGCCGAGCTCGTGGCAGATGAGGCCCACCAGCATCGGCCACGCGATCTCGTCCCGCCGCCGCACGCCGACCACATAGCGCTGCTCGATCTCGACGACCTTTGGGTACTTCGGGTCCACGCCGGAGATCCCGGGGCGGAGCAGGATCCGATATCCCCAGTCCGAGATCCGGGCCACCTTGAGCAGCAGACGAACCTGGCGCATCGCTTTGGGGATCAGGTCCTGGCCGGTCGCGTCCTCGCCGCACCAGGGACAGACATCCATCCAGTCGTCGACTCCCCGGGCACAGTGGGGACAGTCGCCCTCGAACTTGTCGTCTTCGTTCCACTCCTGCTCGCGGCCGCACCACGGGCAGTGATCCATCGGGTATTGAACCCCGCCGCCGCACCCCCAGTCGCACCAGGCGTCCATCCGGAAGCCCTTCGGCGCCTTGAGCGGATGCCTGCTCGAGACGCCTTCCTCGAACACTTCCGTAGCGCACCAGGGACAATGCGAGAAGGTCGGCGAGATCATCCAATGGCAGTTGGGACATTCGGCGCCGGTGACGCCTCCGGTGTCGCGCCATTGCTGAGGCCGCCCGCAATCGGGGCAGTAGCGCCAGAACCGCTCGAGCGGATACCCGCAGACGCAGCGGGGATCGTCGCTGGGCGTCCCGTTTCTACGCACGCTCATAGCGAGTCATCGCGTGATCGACGATGCTCTGGATGAATTTGGGGTAGGGCATCTCCGCCTTGGCCGCGGCGTTCGCGATCTCGTGGCCCACGCTGATGAACGGGTTGGCGTTGGCCTCGAGGACCCAGATCTCGTCCTCGGACGTTAGGCGGATGTCGATCCTGCAATAGTCGCGGAGCCAGAGCGCCTTGCAGGCGGTCCGGCAGGTGGATTCGATCTTCTCCCGCGCGGCTGCGGAGACCGGACGCGCCATCACGTTCTTGATGCCCTTCCGCTTCCGGTACGGCTCGTCCCACTTGGCCGACTGGGTCGCGATCCGCTCCTCGGGCTCGTTCTTCTCCTTGTCGAAGACGAGCTCGGTGAGGGGCAGGACCTGGAGCCGCTCATCGTTGCCGAGAATGCTCGCGTAGAGCTCCCGCCCGACGATGAACTGCTCGGCGATCGCCGGCTGATGGAACCGCTCGTGGATGAAGTCGACCCGTTCCGCCAGCGATTTCACGTCGTCGACCACGGAAGCCTGCGCTATCCCCGCCGAGGCGTCGGCGGCGAGCGGCTTCACGATGAGCGGAAACGCGAGCTCGGGCGCCTCGGTGACTTTGTCTCGGGTTCGGTACATCACGAAGCCGGGGACCTGAATCCCGTGGTACGCCAGGATCTTCTTGCTCATCCCCTTGTCGCGAGTGACCTGGAGGGCGAGTGGAGCCGAGCCCGTGTAGCGGTAGCCGCCGGTCTCGAGGAGCGTCGGAAAGACGTGATCGAGCCGCTCCTCGCCGTGGAACGACTCGGCGCAATTCATCACCAGATCCGGCTTCCACTCGGCGCAGTGATCGAGCAGCTCGCGGGGATCGTCGTGAACGCCGACCAGGACGATCTCGTGGCCCTCGTCCTCGAGCGCCTTCCCCACCTGATACTCCATCTCCGGCTCGTAGGGAACCTCTCCCGCGAGCTCCTTGTTCATTTGCTGGTAATGCCGGTCCGGGGTCCACCGCACGTACGGAGTGTCGAAGACGACGGCAATGCGCACGGGGATAGGGCTTGGGGTTCGGGGTTAGGTGTTAGGGTTCGGGATTGTACGCTGGTGGGGAGGTGTGGGCAAGCGGGGCGACTCCCGGCGGCGCTTGCGGGCGCCGTGAGCGCCACGATACATTCGCGCCATCGTCTCACAATCCGGAGTTTTCGTGTCAGGTCTCGCGCGCCTGTGACCGCAGGCATTCGCCGGGCTTCCCTTCGATCGATCGACCGGCCCGGCGCCGGCCAGTCGGACACCGAGTTGCTCGGGCGGATTCGCGCCGGCGACGAGCACGCGCTCGACCGCTTGATGGAGCGCTACTGGAGCGAGCTCCACGCCTACCTCAATCACATCGTGCAGAGTCCCGATCTCGCGGAGGACCTCGTCCAGGAGACCTTCGTGCGTGTGTGGGAGCGACGGGAGGCATGGCGGATCGAAGGCTCGCTCCGCGGCCTCCTCTGTCAGATCGGGCGCCGGCTCGCGTTCGACGACCGGAGACGCCGGCGGCGTCGCGCGGCCTGGGTGAACGGGTTTCATCCGCAACCGGCAGTGCCGACCCCTGCGGATGTGCTCGACCGAACCGAGCTCGATCAAGCAGTCGAGCGGGCGATCTCCGCTCTTCCGGAACGCCGCCGACTCGCCTTCCTCATGGCGCGCTGGGAGGGTCTGTCGCATCGGGAGATCGCGGAAGCGCTCGGCATTTCGCCCCAGACGGTCGCCAATCAGCTGACCACCGCGCTCGCCGACCTGCGAGCGGTCCTCCGCCCTTTCATCACCCAAACAGGCCGCTCCCGCAATCGGTGACCGCCGCGGAATAGTACCTTTTCGCTCCTTCGTCGTGTTTTTCCTCGCACACCCTTGCAGCAGCCGTTGGACTCCTCGGGCCGAAGGCGCACGAGCGATTCGAATGGATGATCTGATACAGCGCTACTTCGTCGCCGGCTTGAGCGATCTCGAATCCGGGCGCCTCCGGCTCTGGCGTAAAGCTGCGCCGGAGAACGAGGCCCGGTTTCAGGCGCTCTGTCGGGTCTGGGAGCTGAGCGGTCCCGAGGTCGCCGGCGGCCGAGAGCGCCCGCCGTCCGCGCTCGAGGCCGTGCTGACGGAGGCCGAACGACGCCGGGAGGATAGCATTGGAAGCAGCGCGCGCGGACTGGCGGGATGGTGGGCCGCGGCCGCCGTGGCGATTGTCGCGATCAGCGGAGGTTGGTTCGCGTGGCGCCAGGCCGGTCTCTTCAGTCCTTTTTCAGCGGCCGAGCTCAGCACCGGCGAGAAGGAAACAGTCACCGTCACCCTGAGTGACGGAAGCTTCGTCCGCTTGGGCCCGAAGAGCCGGCTCGTGCTGATGCCCCGGCGGGGAAGCCGAGACGTCCTGTTGGAGGGGCTTGCGTATTTTGCCGTCGCCAAGGATCCAAGCCGTCCGTTCCACGTCCGCACCCGAGCCGGCGACGCTACCGCGCTCGGCACGCGCTTCGAGGTACGGGTCGAGCAGGACGATCTCCGGCTTGCGGTCGTCGAAGGCCGCGTGGCGCTCGACGCCGGTGGAAATCGGATCGAGGTCGGGGCCGGCGAAGTGAGTCATGCGCGCGGCGGGGCGCCTCCCTCCGTCGTAAAAGTGGAGGATATCCATGCGGCACTCGACTGGCCGCGTGGACTGTTGGTGTTCCAGGCCACGCCGCTTCCGGAAGTCGCCGGTGAGCTCGAGCGCCACTTCGGTGTCCGAATGGTCCTAACGAGTCCGGAGCTGTCGAAGCGAATGGTGACCGCCTGGTTCGAGGACGAGAAGCTCGAGGTCGTTCTCACCACGGTCTGCCGAGTGACTCAGACGTCGTGCACGCTGCGGGGGGATTCGGCTACGTTGGCTCCGTGAGTGACCGAACGGTTGAGCCGGAGCCGGCGATAGTAGTTCGCCGACGTCATGGCGTGTAGTAGTGCATTGTCTGCGGTGCCGTGCGCAGCGCGCGCTCATCGCAGAATCTCGTAGCCGACACCGCTCGAAAGTCCTGCTTCAAATCCAGCCGGTGAGGAGGGCGCGATGCATTCTCCGCATTGCCATATGGGAGTCACCTTCATTTTCCTGGTCGGTGCGCTTGGCGCAATCGACGCCGCCGCGCAGGCGCCCGGGCGTGTGAGCCAGACTCCCGCGGTCCTTACGGCCTTCGCCGGTGAGCCGGTGCTGGCGCGGCCCGCGAACCTGGTTGTCGACGACGTGTCCCTCGCCCAGGCGCTCCGGGAGCTGCGGCATCGATCCGGAGTGCCGATCGCCTTCAGCGACAATCTGCTGCCCGATGCGCGCCGCTCCTGCCTCTGCGCCGACATTACGGTCGCCGATGCGCTCGACCGGCTGCTGCGTGGAAGCGGTCTCCACTACGTCCTCGTCGAGACCCAGGTCCTGATCGAGCCGCTGCCGCGAGCGAAGACTCGGAGCGAGCGCGAGAGGTCCTCTAACGTGCAGCTGGTCGATGTCCGCTCTCCGGAGGCCACGGCGCTCGCGCTCCGGACCCGGCGGACCGAAACCGAGCTCCGGACCATCAGCGGGTTTGTGGTGGATGAGCGAGACAAGGGAGTCGGCGGCGCTCTCGTGTCCGTCACCGGATCGACGGTCCAGGCCATTGCCGACGGCGCCGGCCGGTTCCGTTTGGACAATGCACCCGACGGCGAGGTGACGCTCCGGGCGACGGCAATCGGCTATCGGCCGCTCACCCGGGTCGTGCCGGCCGGAACGTCGGACGTGCGCCTCGAGCTGAGCGCGTCGCCGATCCACCTCGAGGAGCTGGTGGTGACCGGTACACCGGTCGCGGCCCAGAAGCGGGAAATCGGCAATGCGGTGGCGACGGTGAACGCCGTCGAGTTCCAGGACTACGCGCCCGCGCGCGACATGACCAATCTGCTCAACGGCAAGGCTCCGGGCGTCTCGGTGGTTCCGGGCACCGGGACTGTCGGCGGGGGGCCCCGCATCACTATTCGGGGCCAGGGATCGTTCTCCCTCAGCGATCAGCCGTTGCTCTATGTGGACGGTGTCCGCGTCAACAACGACGTGGCGGCTGGACCGAAGAGCCAAGGCTACAACGGGGGCATTATCTCTCGTCTCAACGACTTCGGTCCGGATGAGATCGAGAGCATTCAGGTGATCAAAGGACCGGCCGCCGCCACGCTCTACGGAACCGAAGCTGCCAACGGCGTCATCCAGATCATTACCAAGCGAGGCGTCGAAGGTAAGGCGAAGTACGACTTCACCGGCCGGGGCGGTTTCCAATGGTTTATGAACGCCAACGGACGAGTCGAGCCGAACTACTACATCGATGAGACCGACGGCTCGCTCAAGTTCCAGGATCTGATCGCCGATCAGGAGGCACGGGGCCTCCCGCCCTTCAAGACCGGCCACATTCAGTCCTATCAAGGGTCGATCAGCGGGGGAAGCCCGGCGCTCAACTACCTCCTGAGCTCCACGTTCGACCACGACGACGGCATCGACGTCCGGAACAAGCTCAGCCGGTATACCGTCCGCGCCAACTTCGGGATCACGCCGAATGAGAAGTTCAACGCGAACGCGAGCCTCGGGTTCGTGCGGGGCCGGACCGACCTCGGCGACGACATCGGCACCGGCGTGCTGTTCAATGCGCTCCTCGGCTTTCCGGCGATCCGGAACGGGCCGTCCCGCGGCTTCCTGTTCATTGTTCCCGAAGTCGGCAACCTGTTCCAGCAGTGGCAGACGATCAACCGGTTCACCGGGAGCGTCACGCTGCAGCACCGGCCCAAGCCGTGGTTCAGCCATCGGCTGATCGCCGGCCTCGATCAGACGCAGGAAGGGAACTTCACCTACCTACCGAACGATCCGGCCCTGCTCGACTTCTTCTCTCCGACGCAGGCGTTAGGCAACAAGACCTCCGCGAGCAACGCGGTCACGTACGTCACCGCCGACTACGCCGCCACCGCCACCGCGAAGCTCGGCTCCAAGCTGAGCCTCGCCACCTCGCTCGGCGGCCAGATCTACCGGCGCCAGAGCCAGATCATCTCGGCATCGGGCCAGCAGTTCCCGGCGCCGAGGGTCACCGATCTGTCGGCGACCGCGATCACATTCGGAAGCGACAACTTCATCCAGAACACCACGGTCGGGAGCTATGTCCAGGAGGTAGCGTCTTGGAAAAATCGGCTCTTCCTCACCGGCGCGGTTCGGGTGGACAACAACTCGGCGTTCGGCTCCGAGATCAAGCTGGTGACGTATCCGAAGTTCAGCGCGAGCTGGGTCGTGAGCGACGAGCCGTTCTTCAAGGTCAAATGGATCGACGCGTTCCGGCTCCGCGCGGCGTTCGGCGAGTCCGGGCAGCAGCCGCAGGTCTTCGCGGCGCTCCGGAGCTATCAGGCCGTGACGATCGGCGGCAGCAAGCCGGGCGTGACGCCGCAGTTCCTCGGCAATCCGGATCTCAAGCCGGAACGGGGTCAGGAGATCGAGGCCGGGTTCGAGGCCAGCATGTTCGACGCCCGTCTCGGGGTGGATGCGACGTTCTACCGGAAGAAGACGAAGGACGCCATCCTCCAGCGGGTTCTGGCGCCGTCGTTAGGCTTCCCCGGGAATCAGTTCATCAACATCGGCGCGCTCCAGAACAAGGGCTTCGAGGTCGCGCTCCGGTTCTCGGCGATCAGCTCAGAGCGGACCAAGCTCGACCTCGGGCTCAACTTTGCCCGCAACGACAACGAAGTGCTCGATCTCGGCGACATCGGGACCATCGTGGTGCCGAGCAACATGGACACGCCGTCGATCGTCCTGCATCACCAGGTGGGTCTGCCGGCCGGCTCGTGGTTCGGGCGGAAGGTGATCAGCGCCCGGCTCGACGCGAACGGGATCGCGCAGGACGTGCTCTGCGACGGCGGCTCGCCGAGCGGGCGGCCGAGCGGGGCGGGGGTGGCCTGCAGCCAGGCGCCGGACGTGTTCCTGGGGCGCTCGGATCCGCGGGACGCCGGCTCGTTCATGGCGACGCTCACGCTGTTCAAGCGCCTGAGCATCTATGGCTTGATGGATTTTCGGCTGAACGTGTACCACGGCGACAATGACCGCGTCATCCGCTGCGGGATCTTCCAGACCTGCCACGACTACTACACCACGAAGGACCCGCTGCTGACGGCGGAGTTCCAGTCGAATCTCTCGGTCACCTCGTACGCGGTCCAATCGGCGGCCTTTGCCAAGATCCGCGAAGTGTCGGCGTCTCTGGCTCTGCCGACGCGCTGGGCTCGGGCGTTAGGTGCGAGCGCCGGGGCGCTCACGCTCTCGGGCCGAAACCTCCACACCTGGAGCAACTGGACTTCGCTCGATCCGGAAACCGTCTGGGTAACGAACCAGTTCGACAAGAGCCAGCAGACCTTCACGCCGCAGCTGGCCCAGTTCGTCACCTCGATCAAGCTCACGTTCTAAGCGCCGCAGCCCGGCTGGGGGAATTCGTCATGCGAAACAGCAATATCCCGCGCGGGTCAGGTTGGGTCCCGCTCGTTGCACGGCTCGGACTGGTGGCGCTCACCGGAACGGCCCTGACTGCTTGCGTCAACGATCTGCTCAAGTTCGACGCCGGTGATAGGGTCGAGTCCAGCGCGCTCGAGGGGCCGCAGAACGCGGGGCTCCTGGTCAGCAGCGCCGTGGGCGATTTCGAATGTGCGTTCGGGCAGTACATCGTCACGACCGGTCAGGTCACCGATGAGATCGACAACTCGAACCTCGCCAGCACCGAGGCATTCCAGCTCGATGCTCGGACGGTGAACAAGGAGCGAACGCACTACGCCCTGTTCCCGTGCGCCACAACCGAGGGCCTGCTCACCCCGATTCAAACCGCCCGCTTCGACGGCGACCAAATCCTCGAGCATCTCGAGGCCTGGACCGATGCCGAGGTCGGGAGCAATAGAACCCAGCTGATCGCGACCGCGGCGGCGTATTCGGGGTACAGTCATATCTTGCTGGGCGAGGGCTTCTGCAGCGCGTCGGTGGATGGCGGTCCGGAGCTCACACCGGCTCAAGTCTTTACGCTGGCTGAAACCCGCTTCACCCGTGCGATCGAGGCTGCGCAGGCCTCCGCATCGACGGCTATTCGAAACCTCGCTTTGGTAGGTCGGGCGCGCGCCCGTCTCGCTCTGGGGAAGGCGGCCGAAGCCCTTGCCGACGCGGAGCAGGTCACGGCTGGATTCGAGTACTTCGCGGCCATGTCGGCGGCGGCTCCCCGCGCGCGGAATCCGATCTACCAGTGGAACGGCGTCAGCTCGTTGCTCTCGATCGGAGCGGCCTATCTCGATCTCACGTTCGCCGGTGTGCCCGATCCGAGAGTCGTTGTCGAGGACGCCGGGAAGAACGGCCAGGACAATCTGACCCCGCTCCGGATCCAGAAGAAATTCACGTCGCTCGACCAACCGATCCGGCTCGCAAGCTACACGGAAGCGCAGCTCATCATCGCGGAGCTGGCGGGCGGGCAGCGCGCGGTGGACATCATCAACGCGCTCCACGATCGCGCCAGCCTTCCCCACTTTGCGAGCGTTGATCCTGTCGAGATCAAGAATCAGGTGATTCAGGAGCGGAGTCGCGAGCTCTTTCTCGAGTCGCAGCACTTCTTCGATGTGAACCGGCTCAATCTGCCACTGATCCCGCCGCCCGGAACAGCGTATGTCAAGGGCGGCGTGTACGGCAGCATGCGATGTTTCTTTCTGCCTGATGTCGAGCGGGACAACAATCCCAATCTGTGACGTGGTGGGGTTGGGGGTGGCCTAGAGAATGGTGTTGGGGGATCGGGGCCGGTGATTGATTGCCGGCCCCGCTTCTCATTCAGCCTCACGTGATCAGAGGGTTCGCAGCAAGGAACGAAGGCTTGGGATGCGGCGAGGCGAAGGCGGTCAGGATGAGGAAGCCAAGTTGGACAACGGTTTGACCCATGGTGGACTTCCCCGAGCTATCGCGGTCGTCCGACCTTTGGTCTTGGATAAGCTACTCGCAAATTCGGGTGAATCGAACTCGCCCGCCGGTACGCCGCTTGCCTTGTCCGGCCATCACTTAGATTAGGGGCGGCTCGTCGTTTCATCTGTTCGTCACACATCGCCAAGCGGAGGACGTTCCAATGCCCAGCAATCGCCGGCTGCGTTCGCTGTACGCTGCGGCCGCGCTCACTGTCGTACTCTCGTCGCCGGCGGCGGCTCAGCGATTCCCCACCGATGATCCCGTGATCAAGCAGATGTGGCAGGAGGGCATGACCGACCGATCCCAGGCGGCGGCGTTGGCCCAGGTGCTCATGGATTCGATCGGGCCTCGTCTTCATGGGTCGCGCGGGCACGACGCCGCGGTCGAGTGGCTGGTCGGGCTCTATCAGCGCTGGGGCGTCACGGCCCGGAAGGAACGCTACGGCACCTGGAAGAACTGGCGCCGCGGTTACACCCATCTAGACCTCATCTCACCGCGCGAGCGCACGCTCGAGGGCACCATGCTCGCGTGGAGCCCCGGAACGGATCGTCCGGTCGAGGGCGATGTCGTCCTCGCGCCGGATGTGGCCGACTCGACCGCGTTCCGCGCCTGGCTTCCGCAGGCCAAAGGCAAGTTCGTCCTGTTCTCGTATGCCGAGCCGACATGCCGACCCGACGAGAACTGGGACCGGCTGGCGCGACCGGAGTCGATCACCCGGATGCGGGCCGCTCGCGACTCGACCCGCCGCGCCTGGAACACTCGGGTCCAGCGGCTCGGCCGATCCTCGATGCGAGACTTCGACGCCGCCGGCGTGGCGGGCGTCCTGACGTCGCTCTGGTCGTTCGGCTGGGGAGTCAACAAGATCTTCAACGCGCACACCGCCCGGGTTCCCGTGCTCGACGTGAGCTGCGAGGACTACGGCTTGCTCTTCCGGCTGGCGGAGCGGAAGCAAGGGCCGCGGCTCCGGCTCGACTCTCGCTCGGAGGACCTGGGTGAGCGCCCGGTGTTCAACGTCATCGGCGAGCTCAAAGGGACCGAGAAGCCTAACGAGTACGTGGTCCTCTCGGCCCACCTCGATTCGTGGGACAGCTCCTCCGGTGCGACCGACAACGGCAACGGCACGATCACCATGCTCGAGGCCATGCGCCTCCTCAAGCTGGCGTATCCCAATCCCAAACGAACCATTCTGGTCGGTCATTGGGGCGGGGAAGAGCAAGGGCTGATTGGATCGCGGTCGTTCGCCGAAGATCATGCCGACGTGGTCGATGGACTCCAGGCCGCGTTCAATCAGGACAACGGAACGTGGCGGATCGAGTACATGCGGGGCATGGGCCTGACGGGGGCGGGCGGGCACTTCGGACGGTGGCTGAGCCGATTGCCCACGGAGATGGAGAATCTCATCGATCTCGACCTGCCCGGTGAGCCCGAGCGGGGCGGGAGCGATCACATGTCCTTTCTCTGCAGCGGCGCTCCCGGATTCCGGCTTCAGTCGAACTATCCCGACTATCGCCAGTACACCTGGCACACGAACCGGGACACCTACGACAAAGTGATCCTCGACGATCTCAAGAACAACGCGACCCTCGCCGCGATGCTCGCGTACCAGGCGTCCGAGGATCCTGAGCGGATGCCGCGCGACCGGCGAGTGCTCCCGCCGGGACCGGACGGTCAGCCGACGACCTGGCCTTCATGTCCGCATGCGCAGCGGACGTTTCCGGCGGAGCGATAGGGGTAGGGAATCGGGAATAGGGAATGAGGGGCAGGGCTACCGCCTAACGCTCGACCGGACCGGCGGGCGCCCGCCTGACGTACGGCGCTTGGTGCGCAGCGCACCGGGATCCGCAGCTCCGGGTCCCGGCTCTATTCCCTCTTCTCGTCCCGTTCCGTATTCCCCACTCCCTACTCCGCATTCCCGCCCCTGACCGCACGCCCTCGCCTAAACCCTCCTGCCATCCCAATCCCGATTGACTCGATCACTTGTTCATGTGAGATTCATCCTGCAGGCTAGAACTATTTGATAATAGCTCTCAACTTATGGAACTCACACATGAGCTCCAAGCCGCGCACGCGCCTCTCGATCTCCCGCCCGCTCGCAACCAGCGCGCGTGTCGCACTCCTTGTCTTCGCGTCGGCTGGCACCGGTGCGGTATCCGCCGAGGCGAGCTCTGTTCCGCGACAGGAGCCGGCGCTTGCCGATACGTTGACGAAGCGGGCGTTCGACATTCCCCGCCAAAGTCTGGCGAGCGCGCTCGCGGAATTCCGGCGGCAGTCCGGCCTCCGAGTCACATCCAACGTGTCGATCAGGCCCGGCGCATTGTCTCCCGGCGTCTCAGGGACGCTGACTCCGAGCGCCGGGCTCAGGGCGTTGCTGGCCGGAACGGGTCTTTCCCCAGTCTTCTCCGACGGATCCACCGTCGCGCTCAAGCGAGATCGGGCCCCAGTCCAGACCATCGCTCCCGTTGAGGTCGTCGCCAAACGCGGTCGGAAGGGCGGCTACGCGGTGGGCGGGCTCACCAGCGCGACGAAGACGGCTACGCTGCTCCGCGACGTGCCCCAATCCATCACCGTCGTCACGAAAGACCAGATCGCCGATCAGAGCATGCAGAACATGGCGGACGTGGTCCGTTACGTACCCGGCATCACGATGGGACAGGGAGAAGGGAACCGGGACCAGCCGACGATCCGGGGGAATAGCACGTCGGCGGGATTCTTCGTCGACGGCGTGCGCGACGACGTCCAGTACTTCCGGGACCTCTACAACGTCGAACGAGTCGAAGCGCTCAAAGGCGCCAACGCGCTGATCTTCGGCCGGGGCGTCGGCGGTGGGGTCATCAACCGAGTCAGCAAGGAAGCCGACTGGTCGCCGGTACGCGAGCTCGGTCTGCAGGGAGGATCCTACGACAACAAGCGGGTGACCACCGATCTCGGGCAGGGCCTGTCTGACCGACTGGCCGTCCGACTGAACGGCATGTACGAGAGCTCGGATCAATTCCGCCACGGCGTGAGCCTCGAGCGCTGGGGTATCAATCCGACGCTGACGATCGCGCCGACCTCGCGGACCAAGGTTACGGTCGGGTTCGAGCACTTCAACGATCACCGGACCGCCGATCGCGGCCTTCCGTCGTTCGCCGGCGGCCCGGCCGGCGGTGACATCAAGACTTTCTTCGGCGACCCGGATGTCAGCTACGCCCGCGCGCGGGTGGACGCCGGCGCGGCGGCGGTCGA